>NZ_JAZHFR010000120.1:0-7662 GCF_036541385.1 Comamonas sp. GCA5
CGCCCGGGCACGCCGCGCCCAGTTCGCGCGCCCAGCGCCGATGACGGCCGGGGCGGTGTCCGAGGCACCCTGTGGCGGCCAGGGCTGCTGCCAGGCATCGCCCAGCTCGCCCGGGGTGGCCTGGTAGCGCACCGAGGGCAGCAGGGGCTGGGCCACGACCTCGCCCGCCGCGCTGCGCTGCGGGAGGTTCAACAGGGCGATGTCGGCCGCCGTGCCGCGCACGGGCACGCTGGCGACCACGGTGTGGCTGGTGCCCAGGTCGATCCCGACGACAAAGGCCGCGCTGGCAGGGGACATCGTCACGCGGTGTGCCCCCTCAGGCCGGCTGCGCCGCGCAATCGCTGCAGCGGCCGTAGAGCGTGATTTCGTGGCTGTCCACCTCGAAGCCCGGGGGCGCCAGGCTGGCCAGATCGCCAGGGCAGGCATGCACGTCGAACACGCGCGCGCAGACCCGGCACTGGAAGTGGTGGTGGTGGCCGTGGTGGGCCACCTCGTACATGGGGCTGCGCCCGGGCAGGTGCACCTCGCGCAGCAGGCCCTCCTCGGCCATGGCCTTGAGCGCGCGGTACACCGTGGCAATCCCCAGGCCCGGCAGCGTGGCCTGCGCCAGCTCCAGCACCTCCTGCGGCGCCAGCGGCCGGTCGGCCTGCGTCATGGCCTGCTGGATGGCGGTGCGCTGCTTGGTGGATCGTTGCATGGAGGAGTTCATGGCGGCGGGGGCGGCTTCTCAAGGAAGCGGTATTGTGCCGCCGCGGCCCCTCCGACGGTGGCCTACAGGTACTTGAGCCAGGTCAGGTCGCGCCGGCGCTGCTTCAGCGCGGCAAACCAGCGCACGGCCGGGTACAAGGCCACGGCCAGCAGGGCCGAGATCACCCACAGCCACAGCAGGCGGTCCAGCCCGAACAGTTGGCCCTGGTTGGTGCCCCAGGCCGCCACCGCCGCCAGGTACATGAACTTCAGCACATACAGGTGCAGCACATAGAAGAACATGGGCGCCGCCCCCAGCGTGGCCAGCGGCGCCAGCCAGCGGGCACCGGCCCGCGCCTCGAACCCGCGCAGCAGCAGCAGGCCCACGCCCAGCGTCAGCAGCAGGAACAGCAGCGACGGCGGGTACTTGGTCACGTTGAACCAGGCCATGACCGTGTGCAGCGTGGTGGCCCCCACCTGCCAGGGCGCATCGCCATAGACATTCAGCGTGCGCAGCAGCGCAAAGCCCAGCAGGCTGGCCACACCCGCCACCAGCAGCAACTGCCGGCGCCGCGCCGCATCGCAGGCCTTGCCAAACCAGGGGCCAATGCCATAACCCAGGGCGATCACGCCCACCCAGGGCAGCACGGGGTAGGAGGTGCGCAACTGCACCCCGGCCAGCTCCAGCCAGCCCCTGTCATGCAGGATGGCCCAGGGCGCGTGCAGCAGGTGGCCGGCGGGGAAATGCAGGCCGTCCAGCAGGTTGTGCCCCGCCACCAGCACCACGCCCAGCACCAGCAAAGCCCGGCGCGGCAGCCACACCAGCACCGACAGCGCCAGCATGGACAGGCCGATCGCCCAGATCACCTGCAGGAACACCTTGGCCGGCGGGAACTGGAAGGTCCAGGCGAAATTGATCACCGTCATCTCCAGCAGCACCAGGAACAGGCCGCGCCGCCACAGAAAGCCCGAGGCCGCCGCCCGCGCCTGCCCGGCATCGGCATGGCGGCTGGCGTACAGGTAGGCGCTCAGCCCCGTCAGGAACACAAACACCGGCGCGCACAGGTGCGCCAGCATGCGCGGGACAAACAGGCCCGGCGGCGTGTCGGCCACCACCATCGGGTCGGGCACCTGCAGGTGCAGGTAGAAGGTTTCGCGGACATGGTCCAGCAGCATGAACAGCATGACCAGACCACGCAGCGCATCGATGGATTGCAGCCGGCCAGCACCAGCCAGCGCACTGGGTGCAGAAGCAGAAAAGTTTTTCACGGTTTATTGATAAGGATTTATCAATATCATACCGATGCATGCCCTGCATTCGGCCAGTTGTGAGGTGGGTGCCCTGTTGGCGAGCGGGGTTTTGAGGGTGTCTTGAAAAGAGGAGCGTGTGGCGCTTTATGGATGGGCGCCAGAGGCTGATTTGGTGCTGATTGTTGTTTGAGGTTTTGCTGGCCGCTTGTCGCGCGGCAGGCGACTTCCTTTTCTTGCTTTCCCAAGAAAAGGAAGCAAAGAAGGGAACCCTGCTGCCCGTGTCCCTCCGCTACGCTCCGGGCAACCTGCGGTGCTCGATCCCAGGGTGGGGCCGCAGAACTCACTGCGCTCCTGCGTCGCTCCGTTCAAACAGCTGCGGCCAGTCAGATCACGAAGCCGATGCGTCCTACGGCGCATCGGCCCACCCTGCGCTCTGCGCGCCTCGGCACGGGTAGAAGGGGTGGGTGACGAAACCCTGTGCCTGCTTGCTCTGTGTGCGTGGGTGGAAAGTTCTTTTCAACCATGTGAGCAGGTGGCGCTTGCTGGATCAGCGCTGGCGGCTGATTTGGTGCTTGTTGTTGTTTGAGATTTTGCTGGCCGCTGATCGCGCGGCGGGCGACTTACTTTTCTTGCTCGCGCAAGCAAAGTAAGCAAAGAAGCGCGCCCTGCTGCCCGTGTCCCTGCGCTGCGCTCCGGGCAACCTGCGGTGCTCGATCCCAGGGTGTTGCCGCAGAACTCACTGCGCTCCTGCGTCGCTCCGTTCAAACAGCTGCGGCCAGCCAGATGACGAAGCCGATGCGTCCTGCGGCGCATCTGCCCACCCTGCGCTCTGTGCGCCTCGGCACGGGCAGAAGGGGTAGGTGACGAAACCCCATGCCAGCTTGCGCTGTGTGTGGGGATGGAAAGTTCTTTTCAGCAATGTGAGCAGGTGGCGCTTGCTGGATAAGCGCTCAAGGCTGATTTGGCTCTGATTGTTGTTTGAGGTTTTGCTGGCCGCTTGTCGCGCGGCAGGCGACTTCCTTTTCTTGCTTTCCCAAGAAAAGGAAGCAAAGAAGGGAACCCTGCTAGCGCCACGTATTGGCAGCCCCGATGCAGACACTTTATGAGCAGTTAATTTTTTTGATCCCAACCAGTAACGTAGCCGTCTTCCACAGTGATTCGAAGACCAAACCGGTTGCCACCCTGATGGCGGTATTTCCACACATCGCGCGTCTTAGTTTTAAGAAGCTTGTGATCAACAGCAACTGGCGAGCCAAGGGCATCAAGCAGCTGCGCCTCACTTTGCCCTTGCCAAAAATATCCTTGAAATATTTTTTGCACCACCTCTTCGTTCGCGTACTTCCCTCGCAGATAGAGCAGACGTTTTTGCTTCTTGTCGTGCTGAAACCAAAAGAAGAGTGCCGCCGCTCCGGCAAGCACAACGACGGGAATGATCCAGCCCACGGTTTCGAAAATCTTCGCGATACCAGCAATAGGAAGCGCAATCAGTGCAAAAACTCCTATGCCCGTGCTCTCCGCCTTTGTAAATCGACGCGCCATGCGCTTTCTCCTCAGTTATCTAATTGGGGTTGTCGACGGCATACCAGATGCATGTCCAGCTCGCCTCGGACTATAGAAAATTTGCAGGTCCAGAAGCAATGAAGTTGTCGTGCCGTTCAAACGGACCAACCTCTTTGCCCAACGCACAGCGCCACCCGCGCGCGCAAGCGTCGCGCGCCCCATCTCGTGGATGTTCCTCATATTTCCGGCGGCTGTTTGAACGAAGCGCTGCAAGCGCGCAGTGAGTTCCGCCGGACAGCCGCCTGCAAGGCGCGCCTTTTCTTTCCCCGGTTTCTTTTGGCAAGACAAAAGAAATCGGGTCGCCGCCGCGCGATAAGCGGCCTCAGCAAACAAACACACAACAAAAGCAATAAACCATAGCTACCCGCGCAATCTCCACAAGCGCCAGAGCCAAAAAACACCAACAAAACACTTACCAAACAAAAAGCCTGCTGACCACCAGACCAGCAGGCTTTGCAAACAGCTTTTCAGAAGCTGGAGCGATGGGGCCGCTTACCCCTCGTCAGACGTAGTCTCCGCCCGCACATCGAATTCCACCTTCCAGCGCTCCGTGCCGCCCACCGGCACGGCATTCAGCTCCAAGGTGCCAATGTCGGTGACGCGCGCCGCCAGCGTGACGGGGACGACCTCGCCAGCCGCGCGGCCGGCGGCGGGCAGGTGCAGTTCGATCTCCTGCAGCTCGACCAGCTCCTCGGGGCCCCAGAAGTCCAGCATGGTGCCCACGGCGTCGCTGCGGCGCACGCTGGAGCCGAAGAAGCGCAGGCGCACGGGTTCGCCGACGACCAGGCCCAGCTCCAGGTCGCTCAGCGCGGCCTCGGTGCCCTCTTCCATGCCGAACGGGGCCAGGCACAGGGCGGAGATGGGCGGCTCCATGCCGGGAATGGCGGGCATGTTGGACTCCACACCCACGTAGTACGACTGGGCCGTGCCGCCACGGATGCGCACGCCGCGGCCGGTGGTGGCGATGTGGCCGTAGTAGGCCGCGCCACGGGCGACGGCCAGGTCCAGGTTGGCACCGTCCAGCAGGCGCGCGGGCTCGCAGGCCTCGTCGTCCAGCCAGCCGTTGATGACGTCCAGGATGCGCTGCTCAATCTGCGGGGCCTTGAGCACGCCGCCATTGAACAGGATGGCCGTGGGGTGCAGGAAGGTGGAGCCGTCCACCTGGTCGCCATTCAGGCCGTCGATCTCGGCCAGGGCATGGACCTGGCGCGTCAGGAAGGCGGCCAGGTGGCGCGTGACGGCGGCGTCCTGCGCATAGGGCAGGCCCAGCTGCGTGAGCGCGGCGCGGGCGCGGGTCTGGGGCTTGTCGCTGACCTGGACTTTAGGGAAGAAGCCTTCGACCAGCAGGGCCAGCACTTCGTCCTTCGTGACTTCGGTGCGGATGCTGCCACCAATCAGCTTGCTGCCCCGGCTGGACACGACCACGGGCACGGACTGCAAACTGGCATCGGCCAGCAACTGCTCCTTGGCGGCGCGGCAGCCGTGGGCCAGGGCGCGGGTCTGCCAGGCGTCCAGCGGCTTGCCCTCTTGCGCCAGCTTGCGCGCCACGCCATAGGCCAGGGCCAGGTCCATGTTGTCGCCACCCAGCAGGATGTGCTCGCCCACGGCAATGCGCTGCAGCGCCAGATTGCCATCGCGCTCCAGCACGGCGATCAGGGACAGGTCGGTGGTGCCACCGCCCACGTCCACCACCAGAATGATGTCGCCATGCCGCACCTGCTTGCGCCAGTTGCCGCCGCTGGCCTGGATCCAGCTGTACAGCGCGGCCTGGGGCTCTTCCAGCAGCGTCAGATTATGGAAGCCGGCGGCCTTGCAGGCCTCGGCCGTCAGCTCGCGCGCGGCGGGGTCGAACGAGGCGGGGATGGTGACGGTGATGTCCTGCTGGGCGAACGGAGCCTCGGGGTGGGCCTGCTCCCAGGCCCAGCGCAGGTGTTCCAGGTAGCGGGTGGAGGCGGTCAGCGGCGAGATGCGCGCGACTTCGGCCGGGGCATCGGCCGGCAGGATGGCCGCGCGGCGGTCCACACCGGGATGGCACAGCCAGCTCTTGGCGCTGGACACCAGGCGGATGGGCGTGGCCGCGCCGCGGCTGCGGGCGAATTCGCCGGTGATGAAGGCGCTGTCGGCCGCGTGCGGCGCCTGGCCGGGCAGGGTGCGCTCGGCCACGGTCAGCTCGCTCTCGTGCGGCAGGTACAGGAAGGAGGGCAGCAGCGGCTGGCCCGCCACGCTGGCGGGCGCGGTGAGCTGGGGAATGTCCAGCACGCCCTGCACCACCTGTTCGCCGTCGCTGGCGGCCTTGTCCACATAGGACAGCGCGCAGTGCGTGGTGCCCAGGTCAATGCCGATGCTGTAGCGCGCGCCCGCAGTTTGCAAGCCATTTTGGCCTGCAGCGCTGGTGGTGTCTTCGCTGGGTGCTACGGTATTTGCAGGCGCGGCCGCGGGTGGTACCGCCCCGGCGGCGGCGATGGAAGCCAGCATGTTCATGGTTTACAGCTCCACTTCGGCTTGCGCGATGACGTGGGCGGCGGCGGTATCGGTCAGCTGGGGCAGCTTGACAGAGGTGACCTGCCAGCCACGGTGGCCCAGGGTGCCGGTGAAGGGGGCCTGGCCCACCACATTGCCGGTCAAGCGGACAGCGGTGGCGTCAAAACCGGGTTGCAGGGTGATGCGGCTGCCTTCGGCCTCGGTGCGCACGGGCTGGATCGCAAAGTGCTCGCGCAGCACTTTGCGGCAACCTTCGTGCACCACGCGGGCGGCGGCGCCGATCTCGGCGTCGGTGTAGGGGGCCACATCTTCCTGGATGAAGTCCACAAAGCGCGCCTCGCGCTGCAGCAGGCCCAGCAGTTGCAGGGCGGCGGTGTCGGTGGGCACCTCGACGCGCTGCTCGACCGGGACTTCGACGATGGTTTCCACGGGCACTTCCACGCGGACCTCGACGATCTTCTCGACGGGCACCTCGACACGGACTTCGCGTGGCGCGACGTCGGCGGCCAGGGCCTCACCGGCGCGCAGGCGGGTCACATCGGCGGCCAGGCGGCCATTGCCCAGGATGGCGAAGAAGCTGCCGATCGCGATGGCGATGCGGCTCAGGAACGAGGGAGGGGTGTTGGAGCTCATGGTGGGTCTCAGGCCAGGCCGGCATCCGTGCACAGGCACCGGGGATGCAGGTCCGCAAAAAATGGGGACAGGGCGCGCGGGGCGGGGCCGCGCCACACGCGGGCTGACGGGCGCGCGCCCGCAGGAGGGCCGATGTTACCCAAAGCCCTATGCCTTGACCGGCACCAAGGCTTCCGGGCGAATGTCGCACTGCCGCGTGCCGGCATCCGCATCGCACCATAATGGTGCCTTCACCAGCTTCCTTCCCATGGTCTCCACGCTCGCACCGACCCTCGCCGGCTTGCGCCTTGCGGCTTTCGCCCAGGTGCCGCAGGCCTGTGCCCGCGTGCTGCGGCACCAGCGCACACGCCGCCATGGCGTGCCGACCGCCTTCGTGAGCCTCAGCGGCGTCACGGCCATGCTTTCCGCCGCCGTGCGGAAGGCGTAAGACCCACACCCTCTTCCCTCCGCACGGCCGCCACCTCTTGCACACCGCAAGGGCGCCTGCGCCACCACGGCCCCACCACGTCTGCTGCGACGTTTCGGCCCCGCCACGCGCCCGTTCCCCCCTCCCCGGAACCAACGAGCTTGCACCATGGACATGGAACTGACCCAAACCTTCTTGCGCGGCAAAAACCCCTGCGCCACCGGCTACCGCTGGTTTGTGCGCCACGAACTGGGCGGCAAGGACTACCAGAGCGCCATGGACACCCAGGTGCGCGCCGGCCGCGTCGAGGATGCGCGCTGGCTGCTGCAGAACTTCGGCCCCACCAACACAGTGCTGGAGCTGGACCACCTGGAGGCCGACCACTGCGTGTTCGCCGGCACGCTGATCGTGCACGGCGACGTGCGCGTGCCCGGCCAGCTGCTGGTGGGCCGCAGCCTGCAGGTGGGCGGGGGCCTGCGCGCCGGCCAGGTGGAGGTGGGCGAGGACCTGCACAGCGGCGGCGCCATCTTTGCCGACACGCTGCTGCAGGCCGGCGGCAGCATCAAGGCGGCCTGGAGCGTGGACGTGCAGGGCCAGCTGCGCGCCGAGGAGCTGCGCACCGGCTGGGAGCTGCGTTGCGGCGG
>NZ_JAZHFR010000121.1:0-7643 GCF_036541385.1 Comamonas sp. GCA5
CGCACCGGTGGCCCCGGCACCCGCTCCGGCCCCCTTGGCCGCACCCGCCCCGGTGGCCGCTGCTGTGCCGGGCGGCGTGCGCCACCTGCGCATCAAGATTGGCCCGGTCGAGGTGCTGGAGTCCGTCGAATCCATCAAGGAGCTGTTCCGCGACATCCCTGGTTTGGGCAGCATCGAGGACCTGCCTTGCGACGAAGCCCAGACACGGCTGTTCGCGGTGCAGACCCATTCCACCGATGACGACCTGCTGGACCTGATGGCCTTCCATGTGGCCAAGGAGCAGGTGCAGATCACCGAACAGGGCGCGGCCGCGCCGTTGGCTGCCCCCGCCGCCGCAGCAGTTGAAACCGCAGACGTGGCAGAGGTCGAGGCGGTGGCGCACCAGCCCGCAGCCTTGCCGGCCGCCGAGGCCTACGGCATCTTTGAAGGCGCGCCCGGTGCGCCCGCCCTCAAGCCGGTGGCCGCAGCGGCCAAGACCACCACGCGCCCGAACATGGCGCAGATGGAGTCCACCAGCATCCGCGTGGAAGTGAAGAAGGTTGACCAGCTGATCAACCTGGCCGGTGAGCTGGTGATCATCCAGGCGATGCTGGCGCAGAACAGCCGCGCGCTGGATCCGTCGGCCAACCAGCAGTTACTGGCGGGGCTGGCCGATCTGGACCGCAACACCCGGGACTTGCAGGAAGCGGTGATGTCGATCCGCATGATCCCCATGTCCACCGTGTTCAGTCGCTTCCCGCGCATGCTGCGCGATCTGGCCAACAAGCTCGGCAAGAAGATCAACCTGGTCACCCAGGGCGAGGCGACCGAGCTGGACAAGGGCCTGGTGGAAAAGATCACCGACCCCTTGACCCACCTGGTGCGCAACAGTCTGGACCACGGCATCGAAATGCCGGAAGACCGGATTGCTGCCGGCAAGTCCGAAGTGGGCACCCTGACCCTGGCTGCGTCGCACCAGGGCGGCTCCATCGTCATCGAGGTGCGTGACGACGGCAAGGGCATGAGCCGCGAGAAGATTCTCAAGAAGGCCCGCGAGCGCGGCATGGACGTCTCGGACAGCATGTCGGACAACGAGGTCTGGATGCTGATCTTCGCGCCCGGCTTCTCCACCGCCGACGTGGTGACCGACGTGTCGGGCCGCGGCGTGGGCATGGACGTGGTGCGCAAGAACATCGCTGCGCTCAACGGCTCGGTGGAAATCGACTCCGTGCAGGGCGTGGGCATGCGGGTGTCCATCCGCTTGCCACTGACCCTGGCCATCATGGACGGCATGTCCGTGGGGGTGGGCGAAGAGGTCTACATCCTGCCGCTGTCCTCGGTGGTCGAGTCGTTCCAGGTGAACGCAGCCGACGTCAGCACCGTGGCCCAGGGCTCGCAGCTGGTGAAGGTGCGCGACGAGTACATGCCGGTGATCGAGCTGGAGCGGGTGTTCGGCGTGCCGCGCACACCGGAGAGCAAGCGCAGCGACATCATGGTGGTGGTCGAGTCCGACGGTTCGCGCGTGGCGCTGCTGGTGGATGAGCTGCTGGGCCAGCACCAGGTGGTGGTGAAGAACCTGGAGAGCAACTACCGCAAGGTGCCGAATGTGTCGGGCGCCACCATCCTGGGCGATGGCACGGTGGCCCTGATTCTGGACACCAGCAGTCTGGTGCGCCGTACCCGTTGAAGTGAAGGCATGGCCGGCGCGCGCATGGAGCCCGCGCCGGTCCGAGCAACCAATTTTTTGCGCAGGGGCGTCATGCTGATGCCCACCGCTTGAGGAGAAAGCAATGAACATCATGGGAAAGAACGCGGAAAGCAAGGCATCCGGTGCCCGCGAATACCTGACCTTCCGCCTGGGCGCGGAAGAGTACGGCATCGACATCCTGAAGGTGCAGGAAATCCGTGGCTACGAGCAGCCCACGCGCATTGCGAACGCTCCGGAGTTCATCAAGGGCGTCGTGAACCTGCGCGGCACCATCGTGCCCATCGTGGACATGCGCCTGAAGTTCAATTGCTCCGAGGTCGAGTACAACAGCTTCACCGTGGTCATCATCCTGAACCTGCGCAACCGCGTGGTCGGCATCGTGGTGGACTCGGTCAGTGACGTGATGGAGCTGGCGCCGGAAGCCATCCGTCCCGCACCGGACATCGAAAGCGCCATCGACAACGGCTGCATCCTGGGCCTGGGCTCGGTGGGCGAGCGCATGCTGATCCTGCTGGACATCGAGAAGCTGATGTCCAATGTCGACATGGGGTTGGTGGCGCCCGCGGAGTAAGCCGCGTGCGCAGATTCGCCTGTCCAGCCCGCCACTCTGGTGGGCTGTTCATTTTTGGTGGCACTGTGGCCATGGTGTGAGCCTGGGCTTCTCTCTCTTTTCTCATGCGTCAAGATTCCTCCTCCGCTTCTGTTTCGGGCTCCGGCCCAGCCGCCCAAGGGCGGGAGTTCGCATGGACTTCGGCGGATTTCAGCCGGGTGCAAGCGCTGATCTACAAGCATGCCGGCATCAGCCTGCACGATGGCAAGCACGCCATGGTCTACAGCCGCCTGTCGCGGCGCCTGCGGGAAACCGGCCATGAAAGCTTTGACGACTACCTGTCGTGGCTGGAAAAGCAAGGCGATGCGCGCGAGTGGCAGGAGTTCGTGAATGCGCTGACCACCAATCTGACGGCTTTCTTCCGCGAGCAGCACCACTTCGACATCCTGGCGCAGCACCTCAAGAGCAAGCCGGCCGGCACGCCCTGGCGTGTCTGGTGCAATGCCGCCTCGACCGGCGAGGAGCCGTACTCGATCGTGCTCACGGCCCAGGAAACGCTGGGCGCGAACGCCAACTTCAAGCTCACGGCCAGCGACATCGACTCCAAGGTGCTGGCCACGGCCTCCAACGGCATCTACCGGATGGAGAACGTCAAGAACCTGAGCCAGGAGCGCCTGCATCGCTTTTTCATGCGCGGCAAGGCCAGCAATGCCGGCATGGTGCGCGTCAAGCCCGAGTTGCGCCGCATGATCGACTTCCTGCAGGTCAACCTGATCCGCGACGATTGGCCCTTCAAGGAACCGTTCGACATCGTGTTCTGCCGCAATGTCATGATCTACTTCGATGCACCCACCCAGCGCAAGGTGCTGGAGCGCATCCACCGCGTGATGAAGCCTGGTGGCATGCTGTTTGTGGGGCATGCGGAAAACTTCACCGATTCCCGTGACCTGTTCGTGCTGCGTGGCAAGACGGTGTACGAGCGGATCTGAATGCAGGCCTGCCATATGTTTTGCCGTTCCATGATCACGAGGGTGCGCTTATGAACACAACACCGCATGGATGGAACCACGCAGCCCCGGTCGCCACACGCACTGCGGGAGCACCGGCTCCGGCTCCGGCGCCGCAGGCGGCACTGGAGCGTTTGCGCCAGCGCCCGCGCAAGCCGGGGGAGGCCTCATTTTTTTATTACGATCACCACTTCCAATACAACGCGGTCAAGGTGTTGCCCGGCGAGTATTTCGTGACCGGCGAGAACATGGTGATCTGCACGGTGCTGGGGTCCTGCATTGCGGCCTGCCTGTGGGATCGCAACCTGAACATCGGTGGCATGAACCATTTCATGCTGCCCGAGGGCGACAGCAACGATGTCAGTGGCCGTTATGGCTCGTACGCGATGGAAGTGCTGATCAATGAAATGATCAAGTTGGGTGCGCGGCGTGAGAGCATGCAGGCCAAGATTTTTGGGGGCGGCCAGGTGATGGCCAACTTCACCACCATGAATGTCGGGGAACGCAACACCGATTTCGTGACCCAATACCTGCATACCGAGCGCATTCCCATCGTGTCGGAAGATGTGCTGGACATTTATCCGCGCAAAGTGGTCTATTTCCCCATGACCGGCAAAGCCATGGTCAAGCGACTGGCCCATGCCCACCCCGAAGCCCTGGTGGAGCAAGAGCGTGCACGCGGCAGCGCGGCGCAACTGGCCAAGACCAATGCCGGTGGTAGCGTGGACCTGTTTTGAGAGAGGTTGAAGAAGAATGAACCGGAAGATTCGGGTGATTGTGGTGGACGACTCGGCGCTGGTGCGCAGTCTGCTCGCTGAAATCATCAATCGTCAGCACGACATGGAGTGCATCGGAACGGCCAACGACCCCCTGGTGGCGCGCGAGATGATCCGCGAGAAGAACCCCGATGTGATCACCCTGGACATCGAAATGCCCAAGATGGACGGCATCGACTTCCTGGGCCGCATCATGCGCCTGCGCCCCATGCCGGTGCTGATGATCTCCACGCTGACCGAGCGCGGCGCCGAAGTCACCATGCGTGCGCTGGAGTTGGGCGCGGTCGACTTTGTCTCCAAGCCACGCGTGGGCGTGGCCAATGGCCTGACCCAGCTGTCCAACGAAATCGTCGAGAAGATCCGCATTGCCGCCACGGCCCACGTGCACCGCATGGTCAAGCCGGCCGCGGCGGCGGCCGCACCGGCTGGTACCGATGCCGCAGGGGCGCCGGCCGCGGCCAAGCCACCGGTCAGCAGCGCCACCTTGCTGGGCCGGGTGTCCACGGAAAAGCTGATCGCCATCGGGGCGTCCACCGGCGGCACCGAGGCCATCAAGGAGGTGCTGACCCAGATGCCGGCCGATGCGCCGGCCATCGTCATCACGCAGCACATGCCGCCCGGCTTCACCACCAGCTTTGCCGCGCGCCTGAACAGCCTGTGCCAGATCACGGTGAAGGAAGCCACGCACGGTGAGCGCATCTTGCCGGGCCACGCCTACATCGCCCCCGGTGGCAAGCAGTTCGCCATCAGCCGCAGCGGCGCCAACTACGTGGCCGTGGTGGATGAGCAGGCCCCGCCGGTCAACCGCCACAAGCCCTCGGTGGAGGTACTGTTCAAGTCCGTGGCGCAGTTTGCCGGGCGCAATGCCTTTGGCGTCATGCTGACCGGCATGGGCGCCGATGGCGCCGTGGCCATGCGCGAAATGAAGGACGCGGGCAGCTACAACTACGTGCAGGACGAGGCCAGCTGCATCGTCTTCGGCATGCCGCGTGAAGCCATCGCCCATGGGGCGGCCGATGAGGTGCTGCCGCTGACGCAGATCGCCCACGCGCTGCTGGGCAAGCTGCGTGCCTCGCCGGACGTGCGCCACCGCATTTAAGGCCTTCCATAAAAAAAGGAGCTGCCAGCGCCTTTCCAACAAGGACTTCAGATGGTTTTCTATCTGAAGTCCTTTGTTTTTGAGCGCGGACAGCTCCTTTTTTAAAGGCGGCAATCAGCTGGACAGCAACTCCCAGCGTTCCAGCGCCTGCATCAGCGCTTCCTCGATCTCACCATCGCGGGCATGCAGCTGCATGGCGCGCGCGTTGTCGCTGGCGTAGATGCTGGGGTCGTCCAGCTCCGTGCGGATGCGGGCCTGCTCGTCTTCCAGCGATGCAATCAGGTCGGGCAACTGCTCCAGCTCGCGCTGCTCCTTGTAGCTCAGCTTGCGCTTGGCGCCGGACAGTACCGCCTTGTCCTTGGCCGCGTCTTCCTTGGTGGGGGGCGGCGCCTTGGCGGCGCTCTGCTTGGCCGCTTGCTCGGCCAGCTCACGGCTGCGCTTGGATTGCAGCAGCCAGTCCTGCACGCCCCCTTCGTACTCGCGCCACAGACCGTCGCCTTCGGCGGCGATGGTGCTGGTGACCACGTTGTCCAGGAAGGTCCGGTCATGGCTGACCAGGAACACCGTGCCGTCGTACTGCTGCAAAAGATCTTCCAGCAATTCCAGGGTGTCGATGTCCAGGTCGTTGGTCGGCTCGTCCAGCACCAGCACGTTCGCGGGCCGCGCAAACAGGCGGGCCAGCAGCAGGCGGTTGCGCTCGCCACCGGACAGTGATCGCACCGGGGAGTGCGCCCGTGCGGGCGAGAACAGGAAATCCTGCAAATAACTTTTCACATGCTTCTTGTTGCCGCCGATCTCGATCCATTCGCTGCCTGGGCTGATGAAGTCCTCCAACGTGGCATCCAGATCGATCTGGTGGCGCATCTGGTCGAAGTAGGCGACCTGCAGGTTGGCCCCGCGGCGGATGGTGCCGCTGTCGGCCTCCAGCTCACCCAGGATCATCTTCAGCAAGGTGGTCTTGCCGGCGCCGTTCGGGCCGATCAGCCCCACCTTGTCGCCACGCAGCACCGTGCCGGTGAAGTTCTTGACAATCGTCCTCGCGCCAAAGGCCTTGGACACACCCTCCAGCTCCGCCACGATCTTGCCCTGGTAGCTGCTGTCCTTGCCGCTGGCAATGTCCATCTTCACGCTGCCCAGCGCCTCGCGCCGGGCCTCGCGGTTGGCACGCAACCCCTTCAGGCGTTCGATGCGGCTCTGGCTGCGGGTGCGCCGGGCTTCCACCCCCTTGCGGATCCACACCTCTTCCTGGGCCAGCAACTTGTCGGCCTTGGCGTTGATCACCGCTTCCTGCTGTAGCTGTTCTTCCTTTTGCAGCAGGTACTGGGCAAAGTTGCCGGGGTAGGACTGCAGGTGACCGCGGTCCAGCTCCACAATGCGGGTGGCAATCCGGTCCAGGAACGCCCGGTCGTGGGTGATGGTGACCACGCTGCCCTTGAAGTCGATCAGCAGATCCTCCAGCCACTCGATCGAATCCAGATCCAGGTGGTTGGTCGGCTCGTCCAGCAGCAGCACGTCCGGCTTCAGCACCAGGGCCTGGGCCAGTGCCACGCGCTTGCGGGTGCCGCCCGACAGGCTGCCGACCAGTGCCTGGCCATCCAGGTGCAGGCGCTGCAGGGTCTCCTCCACGCGTTGTTCCCAGTTCCAGGCATCCTGCGCCTCGATCTGGGACTGCAGCGCATCCAGGTCCACACCGTCGGCCCCCGACAGATACTGGTCACGCAACTGCGCAATCGCCGCCAGCCCTTCTGCGGCGGACTGGAACACCGTGTGCTCGGGATTCAAGTCGGGCTCCTGCGGCACATACGCAATGCGCACGCCGTTCTGCACCTGCAGCGTGCCATCGTCGGCCTGCGCCAGGCCGCCCAAGATTTTCAACAGGGAAGACTTGCCCGCACCGTTGCGGCCAATCAGCCCGATGCGCTCGTTCGTTTCCAGCGCCAGGCTGGCGTGATCCAGCAAGGCCACGTGCCCAAACGCAAGCTGGGCGTCCAATAAGGTAATCAATGCCATGGTGTGCGCATTATCCAAGGCGGCAGCGCCCAGCGCTGCCGCAACCCTGACCATCTGGATGGTCAGGGTTGAAAGATCTTTTCCAAAACCAGGGCCAAGCAGTGATATAGTTCGCATCCTTGCTTAAAGAGCGGTGGTTTTGCTGCCAAGTTCTGAAAAATTTTTGCAGCGGTTTGCGCAGACAGTTCAAATCAATGTACAATGCAAGTCTTCGCCAGCAAGTGCTGCTGACGGAATTTCTGAAAAATTTCAGAAATGCATGACAAAAGTTGTGCTACAATACAAGGCTTCGCTGATCACGGCGAAGCAAGAAATCTGAAGCGATTCAGGTTTGCATCTTTAAAAAGATACAGCCGATAAGCGTGGGCGTTTGAAGGCGAATTGCCAAGTTCCTTGGAACTAAAAACAAACGCTCATGGAAATAAAGAAGTGAAGTTCACTTCAATTCCGTTTTTATGAGTGAGTCGCAAGACTTTAAATTCAAGATCGAACTGTAGAGTTTGATCCTGGCTCA
>NZ_JAZHFR010000122.1:0-7610 GCF_036541385.1 Comamonas sp. GCA5
GGCACTCTCAGCCCCGGGGGCGTGCAACACGGTGGACGTCCCCGACCCGGCGCCCACGTGCGCACCGCCGCCGACCGGCGCCGACGTGCCCACGCCCGCATGCCCGGACACCTGACCGCTGGAGCCCACACCGACGCCCACCCCCACGGGCCCGACGCCCGTGCCGACCCCGGCCGACACACCGCCCGAGCCCACACCGACCCCCACGTTGAACGGCCCCACAGGCACGCCCACCCCCACGTAAGGGGAACAGGCGGTCAGGGCCAGCAGGCCCAGCAGGCCCAGTCGGCGCAAAGAAACGGTGTGTGTATGCATGCCCCGATTGTGCGCGGCCCACGAAACCCTGCCAAACGCCGGTGTTCCAGGGCCGATGTTCCAGGATTGGCGGCGTTGCCGGCGCCAGCCACCAACCCCGCCACACCACGGTGATTGGCAAATTACATAGCACCCTGCGCTTACTGGATAAGGACCAAACTGCTTTTCAAGCATAAAAAAGCTCCAGCAGCCGGGGCTGCTGGAGCGGACGTGGTGGGAACGCGCGGCTGGCGGCTTACACCAGCAGGGCGTTCACGCGCTTGACGTAGGCGGCCGGATCCTCGGGGATACCGCCTTCGGCCAGCAGGGCCTGGTCGAACAGGATGTGCGCCAGATCGTGGAAATGCACGCTGCCGTCCAGCTTCTTGACCAGGGCATGCTCGGGGTTCACTTCCAGCACGGGCTTGCTGGTAGGTACGGCCTGTCCGGCCTGCTTGAGCATGCGCGCCAGCTGCTGGCTCATGCCGTCATCGGTCACCACCAGGCAGGCCGGCGAGTCCACCAGGCGCGTGGTCACACGCACGTCCTCGGCCTTGTCTTTCAGCGCTTCTTTGAGCTTGGCCAGTACCGGCTTGAAGGCTTCGGCGGCTTCCTCGGCGGCCTTTTTCTCGGCCTCGTCCTGCAGCTTGCCCAGGTCCACGGCGCCCTTGGCCACGGACTGCAGCGGGGTGCCGTCAAAGTGCGTCAGGTAGTTCAGCGCCCACTCGTCCACACGGTCGGTCATCAGCAGGACTTCAATGCCCTTTTTCTTGAAGACTTCCAGCTGCGGGCTGTTCTTCGCAGCGGCCAGCGTTTCGGCGGTGATGTAGTAGATGGCTTCCTGGCCGTCCTTCATGCGCGCCTTGTAGTCGGCCAGCGAGACCGTCACCCCGTCCGAGGTGGTCGAGGCAAAGCGCAGCAGCTTGGCAATGCGCTCCTTGTTGGCGAAGTCCTCACCCAGACCTTCCTTGAGCACCGCGCCAAACTCGGCGTAGAACTGGCTGTACTTGCCTTCCTTGGCCTTGTCCTCTTCGCTGACCACATCGGTCACGCCATCGGCCTCGGTCGACACTTCATGCTTGTCGTGCTTGGCCAGGTCTTCCAGCATGCCCAGCACGCGCTTGACCGAGCCGTCGCGGATCAGCTTCACGTCGCGGCTTTCCTGCAGCAGCTCGCGGCTGACGTTCAGCGGCAGGTCGGCCGAGTCGATCACCCCCTTCACAAAGCGCAGGTAGCCGGGCAGCAGCGCTTCGGCGTCGTCCATGATGAAGACGCGCTTGACGTACAGTTTCACGCCCGCCTTCTTCTCACGGTGGTACAGGTCGAACGGTGCCTTGCCGGGGATGTACAGCAGCTGCGTGTACTCGGTGTTGCCCTCGACGCGGTTGTGGCTCCAGGTCAGCGGATCGGCGTAGTCGTTGCTGATGGCCTTGTAGAACTCCTGGTACTGCTCTTCGGTCACGTCCTTCTTGGCACGGGTCCACAGGGCACTGGCCTTGTTCACGGTTTCCCACTCGCCGGTCTTGACCATGGCGCCGGGCTGATCGTTCTCGCCGTCCTTCCACTCTTCCTTTTCCATCAGGATGGGCAGGCTGATGTGGTCGGAGTACTTGGTGATCAGCTGCTTGAGCTTCCAGCCATTCAGGAATTCGCGGGCATCGTCGCGCAGGTGCAGGATCACGCTGGTGCCGCGCGCCTCGCGGGTGATGGTCTCCACCTCGAAGTCGCCCGTGCCGCCGCTGGTCCAGCGCACGGCCTCGCTGGCGGGCAGACCGGCACGGCGCGATTCCACACTGATCTTGTCGGCCACGATGAAGCCGGAGTAAAAGCCCACGCCGAACTGGCCGATCAGCTGCGAATCCTGCTTCTGGTCGCCCGACAGCTGCTCGACGAAGGCCTTGGTACCGCTCTTGGCAATCGTGCCCAGGTGCTCGATGGCCTCGGCCTGGCTCATGCCAATGCCGGTGTCGGTGATGGTGATGGTCTTGGCCTGCTCGTCAAAGGCGATGCGCACTTCCAGGTTCGGCTGGTCGCCATACAGGCTGGCGTCGTTCAGCGCCTGGAAACGCAGCTTGTCGCAGGCGTCCGAAGCGTTGGACACCAGCTCGCGCATAAAAATCTCGGGGTTGGAGTACAGCGAATGCGTCACCAAGTGCAGCAGTTGCGCGACTTCGGCCTGGAAGGAATGGGTTTGCTTGCTCATGTTTTTCTATCGAGTTGCGTCTTCTGTTTCGATCCGTCACACCACGCCGGAAACCCGGCTCGCACCCCATATGCAGGCACTTGGTGGCAATTCAAGTCCCCCATAGCGCCCGCAGCTGTTGCCCCTAGGCAACGCTGACCCAGATCAACAAGAAAGTAAAAAAGAATTGTTATCAATCACGCTTAGAATTCGAGCCACCCCCTGCCCAGGGGCTTTTTTCATCGCGAAATTCCCATGTCCAACGCCACAAAACCATACAACAAGGCCGGACTGCACTGCGAACTCACCCAGCTGGCCTTGGCCACGGGTTTGTGCGTCGTCGGTGCGTCCGCTTTGGCCCAAGACGCCACCCTGTCCACCGTCACGGTGCAGGAAAGTGCAGCGCCGTCCCTGAAGGTTGACACCGCCCCTTCGGCCAAGTTCACGGCCCCGCTGCTCGATACCCCCAAGACGGTGCAAGTGATCCATGAAGAATTGATCAAGCAGACCGGCGCCACCAACCTGCAGGAAGCACTGAAGGCCACCCCCGGCATCACCTTCGGCAATGGCGAAGGCGGCAGCCCGAACGGCGACCAACCCTTTCTCCGCGGCGCCGATGCCACCTCCAGCACCTTTGTCGATGGTTTGCGCGACATCGCTGCGGGCACCCGCGAGGTGTTCAACCTGGAATCGTTGGAAGTCATCAAGGGCGCCGACTCGGCCTACGCCGGCCGTGGCGGCGCGGGCGGCTCCATCAACCTGACGACCAAGAAGGCCAAGGCCGACAACTTCATCAGCGGCGACGTGGGCCTGGGCACCGACCACTACAAGCGCGCCACGCTGGACCTGAACCGCAAGCTGGGCGAGACCATCGGCTTCCGCCTGAACGCCATGGCGCACGACGCCGACGTGCCCGGCCGCAATGGCCCCGAGAACCAGCGCTGGGGCATTGCACCGACCGTGACCTTCGGCATGGGCACGCCCACGGAAGTGACCCTGTCGTGGCAGCACCTGCAGACCGACAATGTGCCTGACGGCGGTGTGCCCTACCTGGTCAGCAACACGGCCGCAGCGACACTGCCCGGCGGCAGCACCGTGCGCCCCACCTACGGCAACAGCCGCGAAAACTGGTACGGCCTGACCAACCGTGACTACGAAAAGGAAAAGAGCGACCTGTTCACCGCCTCGGTCGAGCACAAGTTCACCGACGCCAACAAGCTGCGCAACAGCCTGCGCTATAGCAAATCCAAGCAGGACTACGTCTGGACCCAACCTGATGACAGCAAGGGCAATGCCATCAACGGCTACGTCTGGCGCCGGGGCAATGCCCGCGTTTCAGAGACCACCACGCTGCAAAACGTGACCGAGTTCACCGGGAAGGAACAGACTGGCTCGATCGGCCACAGCTATGCCTTCGGTCTGGAGTTGTCCAAGGAGAAGGCGGAAGTGCGCTCTGCCGCCATCCAAAGCTCCAGCAGCTCCTGTACCGCGGTCAGCGATCCCTGGTGCACCACCTTGAGCAACCCCAGCGGTGCCAACGCGGCCTGGAACTTTGCCTGGACACTGCCCACGCAGCCCACGGTCAACCAGATCGACACGATGGCACTGTACGGCTTCGACACCCTGAAGTTCAACGACCAGTGGTTGCTGAATGCCGGCCTGCGCGTGGACCACTACCGCCTGAGCACCTCCGGCCCTGAAAGCCGGCGTGGCGCCACATTGCTTTACCCAGCGTACGACCTCAAGCGCTCGGACACCCTGTTCAACTACCAGTTGGGCCTGGTCTACAAGCCTGCGGCCAACGGCAGCATCTACGCCAGCATCGGCACCTCATCACGTCCCGGCGGCTCCACCCTGGGCAACGGCAATGAAGACCTGAGCACCACCACCGATGCCCTGGCCGATCTGAAGCCCGAGAAGACCCGCTCCATTGAGCTGGGCACCAAGTGGGATCTACTGGACAAGAAACTGGGAGTTTCCGCCGCGATCTTTCGCAACGAGGTCACCAACACCCGTGTGACCAACGAATTCAATGTGGCGGAGATGGCGGGTGACAAGGTTGTCAATGGGCTGGAATTGGGATTCACCGGCAACGTGCTCCCAGGTCTCTCCGTATTTGGTGGCTACACCTACATGGACAGCGAGCAAAAAAATGCCGGTCAAACCTGCTCCGGAACACCCGCTGTTTGCGTGCCTTCTGCAGCCAACGGCCAAGCCTTCCCCAACACGCCCAAGCACAGCTTCAGCCTGTGGGCCAGCTACAAGCCCATGGCCAAGCTGACGCTGGGCCTGGGTCTGTATGCCCAAAGCGATGTCGCCCAGGGCTATGTGCGCTCCAGCGTCGATGGCGGCATCGTGACCAAGGGCGTGGCCGGCTACAGCCGCTACGACGCCATGGCCAGCTACCAGTTCAACCCCAACCTGGCGCTGCAGCTGAACGTCTACAACCTGACCGACAAGGTGTACTACACCGGCGTGCGTTCGCCGCACTACGCCAACATCGGTGCTGGCCGCTCTGCGGTCGCCACCCTGAAGTTCACGTACTAAGCCGGCACGACACCGCCTGCACCCGGGTTGCACCTGGCGCAGGCGGCCTTGCTTTCCAGCCCCGCCAGCACCTGCTGCTGCGGGGCTTTGCCATAGATACTGCCCCCTCCGCCACCGCGCCGAGGGCGGATTTTTGAAAGGCTGCTGACCCCATGATGCTGCGCATCCCTTCCCTGCTGACTCCGGACGAAGTCCGCGACTGCCGCCAGGCCCTGGAACAGGCCACCTGGCAGGATGGCCGCACCACGGCGGGCAGCCTGGCCGTCAAGGTCAAGAGCAATCTGCAACTGCCCATCGACAGCCCCATCGCCGCCCGGCTGGGCCACCTGATCCTGGATCGCCTGGGCCGCAACCCCCTGTTCCTGTCGGCCGCGCTGCCGCTGCGCGTGCTGCCCCCGCGCTTCAACCGCTATGAGGGCGGCGGCACCTACGGCAACCACATCGACAACGCCCTGTTCGTCATCCCCGGCACCGCCATCAAGGTGCGCACCGACGTGTCCACCACCGTGTTCTTCAGCGACCCCGAGGAGTACGAGGGCGGCGAGCTGATCGTCGAGGACACCTACGGCCACCAGAGCGTCAAGCTGGCGGCGGGCGATGCCATCGTCTACCCCGGCACCAGCCTGCACCGCGTCAACCCCGTCACCCGGGGCACGCGCTATGCCTCGTTCTTCTGGACGCAAAGCCTGGTCAAGTCCGACGAACAGCGCTGCCTGCTGTTCGACTTGGACCAGTCCATCCAGCAGCTGACCGTGGACCACCCGGACCACGCCAAGCTGTCCGCGCTGTCCGGCACCTACCACAACCTGTTGCGCATGTGGTCCGAGGCCTGACGCCCATGGCCGCCCTCAACGCCCTGGGCGCCACCGTGCGCCCCGCCCACGCACAGATCCCGCCGGACATCGCCCATGCCGCCGATTACGAGCGGCATGCCATCCACCATGTGGAGGCCCAGGCCTGGCAGCACATCCAGGGGGGCACGGACCAGGGCCTGACCCTGGCGCACAACCGCACCGCCTTCGACCAGTGGCGCCTGCTGCCCCAGCCGCTGGCACAACTGGGCGCGGCCCACACCCGCTGCACGCTGCTGGGCCAGCCGCTGCACTGCCCGCTGCTGCTGGCGCCCGTGGCCTACCAGCAGCTGGTGCACCCGGCGGGCGAGCTGGCCACCATCCAGGCCGCCATGGCGCTGCAGACCGGCATGGTGGTCAGCACCCTGTCCAGCCACACGCTGGAAGCCATTGCCGCCACCGCAGACCAGGCCACGCAGGAGCTGGGCCAGGGCGCACCGCGCTGGTTCCAGCTCTACCTGCAGCCCGACCGCCAGCACAGCCTGCAACTGGTGCGCCGCGCCGAAGCCGCCGGCTACACCGCCCTGGTCTGGACGGTGGACGCCAGCATCAAGCGCTCGGGCTTCCCCCTGCCACCCGGGGTGGAGGCCGCCAACCTGCGCGGCATGCCGGCCACGCAGCACACCAGCGCGCTGCAAGGCCCCATCCTGTTCGGCACACCGTTGGCCCTGCAGGCCCCCACCTGGGACGACCTGCGCTGGCTGCGCGACCAGACCCGCCTGCCCCTGGTGGTCAAGGGCATCCTGTCCGCGGCGCAGGCGCAGCAGGCCGTCGCCCTGGGGGCCGATGCGCTCATCGTCTCCAACCACGGCGGCCGCGTGCTGGACGGCGTGGTCAGCCGCTGGAGGTGCTGCCCGCCATCGCCCAGGCCGTCGGCCCCACGGTGCCGCTGCTGCTGGACAGCGGCGTGCGCCACGGCACGGACGTGGTCAAGGCCCTGGCCCTGGGTGCGCACGCCGTGCTGATCGGCAGGCCCCAGCTGCACGCCCTGGCCACGGCCGGCATGCTGGGCGTGGCCCACCTGCTGCACCTGCTGCGGGCCGAACTGGAACTGGCCATGGCCCAGCTGGGCTGTGCCAGCGTGGAAGCCATCACACCCCAGGTGCTCTGGCAGCCGGCAGCGTCCAAACAATAAAAAAGGGAGCTGCTTGCGCGCTCCCTTTCTTGATTTCAAAGTCTTTTGGCTTTGAATGGCTTGAAACACCAGCGCCAAGCGCTATGTTTTCAGCCGATCTTACTGGTCGTCCTCTTCACGGCGGATCACCTTGACCGGGGCGGCCTTGCCCTTCAGGGATGCAGGCGCGCGGTAGGTGCGGATGCCGCCCAGCGAACGGCGCTCTTCGCCCTCGCGGGGCTGGAAGGAGCGATCGCCCTGCGACTCGCGGCCACCACGGTCGCCGCCGTCCTTGCGCGGGCCCTTGCCAAAGCCAGGCTTGCGGTCGCCAAAGCTGCGCTCGGGACGGGGACCACGGTCCTGGTTGAAGCTGGGGCGATCCGAACGAGCGGCGCCACCGTCCTCACGACGCGGACGGTCACCGAAGCTGCGCTCGGGACGGGGGCCACGCTCGTTGCGGTCGTTGAAGCGGGGGCGGTCACCGCCGCCAAAACCGCCACCTTCACGGCGCGGACCGCGCTCGTCGTTGTTGAAACGCGGGCGGTCCGAACGACCCGCGCGCCTTCTTCGCGGCGGGGACGGTCGCCGAAGCTGCGCCTCGGGGCGAGGGCCACGCTCGTTG
>NZ_JAZHFR010000123.1:0-7589 GCF_036541385.1 Comamonas sp. GCA5
TGATCAGCATGGCAACTCCTTGGCACGGGATTGCCATGTTGCCAGAACTGCTTGCAGTACCTCTCGGCCATGCAGCAACGGACGCTTGTTTTTAAGCAGCCAATCGTCCGGGACCCGACAGCTATCCAGGCCGCTGGATACACTCCAGAATTATTGGCGTTAGCCGAAACCGAGCAGGCAAATGCTGAGGAGCCGCAGTCGAAATGTTGCGGCTCAACTTCAGCAAAGACCTCTTGCTGTGGATAGCGTCTTCCTTCGCTCAATAAAAACCGGTTTTCGATCTGCTTAGGAAGTCGGCTACGGCTTGGGGAATTTCAAGGTGAAGCGAGTTCGTCCATCAGCAGAAGTGGCCGCAATGGAGCCGCCATGGGCTTCAACAATCGCTCTGGTGATCGCCAGCCCCAATCCGCTACCGTCTGAGTCCGGATGTGCCCTGGAAGGGTCAGCTCGATAGAAGCGGTCAAATAACCTGGGCAGGACTTTGGGATCAATGTCCTGCCCTGTGTTTTCCACAGTGACAAGTGTCCAGGGCGCTGAAGTCCCAATGTCGATGGTGACCATGCCAGCCTGCGGCGTATAGCGCAAAGCATTAGATAGCAAATTACTCACAGCACGATGAAACATCAGCCGATCACCATCAACGAGTCCATCACCATTTAACCTCAAATGAATTTGCTTTTCTTCCGCTACAGCCTCATAGAACTCCAGCAATGCATACGCTTCTTGCTGTGCGGAGAACTGTTCCTTGCGCGGTAGGCTCACGCCCCGTTCGGTTTTGGCCAGGAACAACATGTCTGACACCATGCGTGCTAAGCGCTGAAACTCTTCGGCATTAGAGGCAAGAATGTCTCGGTATGTCGCGGCATCACGCTTGGATGCCAGCACTACCTGAGTCTGCGTCAACAGGTTGCTGATGGGCGTACGTAGTTCATGGGCCAAATCAGAAGCGAAATCTGTCAGTCGCTGAAAATCGTCCTGCAATCGATCCAGCATGCGATTGAGCTCATGCGCCAAATCGGCCATTTCTACAGGTACAGCCTCGACCGGCATGCGTTCACTCATCTTCTGTCCCGTCACAACAGCCGCACGTGATTTCATCTCTCGCAGCGGTGCTAGCCCTTGTCGCGCCGCGAGCCAAGACAGAAGTGAGCAAAGCAAAATTGCTGCGATCACATAAATAGCAAAGCTTGTGCGAATTCCGTTGAGGAATTGAATGTGATGCTTGGTGTCTGCTGCGATCACTACCTTTAATGGCGACGGTGCGTAGGCCGGGAGCGTCTCAAAGCTCAAGGTGTGGAATTCTGCATCTGCGTGCCGCCACACCTCAAACGATCCTTCCTTGTCGATAAAAGTCGAATTGCGATCAGGCACTGCAAAGCCAGATGCGGGCGATTGAAATACGGTTTCTCCTTGGGCATCCTTCACTTGGACCTGAAGATCCTCGTGATAGTTCAGTGCCTCATTTAAACGCCAACGAGCATCATCGACCGACTTGGTGTTCTGGAGAATCTTTTCGATCAAATGGCGCTTGTCCTGAAGCGTCATTCGGTCCAATTCCACGAAATGCTTTTCTGTAACGACGAGAAATAGACCGCCTAAACCAAGCACTACGGCTGTCGCAACAACCGTAAAAAAAGGGCCAAACGACTCGTCAAAGAGAGCTTTCCCTTCCGAATGAGATGCTGCACCTACTCCTCCTCGGGGACTTCAAGCACATAGCCCATTCCCCGTACAGTCTGGATCAGTTTGATCGAATGGCCTTCGTCAATTTTGACTCGCAGACGGCGCATGGCCACCTCGATGACATTGGTGTCACTGTCGAAGTTCATGTCCCATACCTGCGATGCGATCAACGAACGTGGAAGCACTTCACCATGTCGACGCATCAGCAACTCCAAGAGTCCGAACTCTTTGGCCGTGAGGTCAACACGTTTGCCACTGCGAGATACGCGGCGACGCAGTAGGTCTAGCTCGAGATCTGCAACAGTCAGAGTAGTGCCTTCATTGGCCGGATGTCCGCGTCTAAGAATGATGCGAACTCTGGCAAGTAACTCTGCAAACGAAAACGGCTTCACCAGGTAATCATCTGCACCGAGCTCGAGCCCTTTGACGCGATCCTCGACATGGTCCCGTGCAGTAAGGAACAGGACCGGCATATGCAATCCCCGATCACGGAGTGCTTGGAGGACCTGCCAACCATTGAGTCCCGGCAGCATGACATCCAAGATCACCAATGAGTATTCACCTTGCAGAGCCATATGCAAGCCATCTGAACCATTTGGAACCAGATCAGCAATGTATCCAGCCTCGGTTAGTCCTTGGCGCAGGTACTCACCTGTTTTAGGCTCATCCTCGACAATCAAAATCCTCATGTAATCGCTCCGCTGCAGTAGACGCTCGAGAGTGTGCCGAGTTTGACGCCCTCTGACATGAAGATAAGAAAAATGTAATGTTCTTGAAATCCTGGCGATAGAAAGGCTCAACACTGCCTCGTTGTTCCTTCCTGGGCAGTCATCAAGCGTGGCGACCAGAGTGAACCTTCTAGCTGCAACGAAGGCATTTCTGGATAGGAGCCGCCCATCGCACCGAACATGACGTGAGCATTACATGAATGTAATGAATGAGTCACCCCACAGAAATTCAGCAGGCCCTAGCATATTAAACATATCGAGCGCTTGTTGTTTCAGCCAGCGTCGCCGAAAACGAATTTCTTGACAACTCTGGAGGATTTCACCCTATGCCGCGTCGTTCGCCATTTCTTGTTACTCCCTCACAAGGGTTCTCTCGTCGGCGTTTTGTTCAGGGGCTAGCCGCAGGTGGCGTTCTAGCAGGACTGTCGACACAGTCGCTCATGGCCTTCGCCCAACAAGGCGCTACGGTGCGTGGCGCTGCGCCAGTACTGCGTGGCAATGAGTTCGATTTGGTGATCGCCGAGTCCCCGGTGAACTTCACCGGGAAGCCAGGTATGGCGACCACCATCAATGGTTCTCTTCCTGGGCCTACCCTGCGCTGGCGTGAGGGAGAAACTGTGACCATTCGCGTCACGAACAAGCTACGGGAGGCAACTTCTATCCACTGGCACGGCATTATCTTGCCCTATCAGATGGACGGGGTCCCTGGCATTAGCTTTGCTGGCATCCCTCCAGGAGAGACGTTCACTTACCGTTTCAAGGTCCAGCAAAGCGGTTCCTACTGGTATCACTCACATTCAGGCATGCAGGAACTCACCGGCATGTATGGATCGATCATCATCGATCCCGCAGGACCTGAGACTATCCGTTCAGATCGTGACCATGTCGTGCTCTTCTCCGATTGGACTGACGAAGACCCCATGCGCGTTTTCGCAAAGCTCAAGGTTCAGGGCGACTACTACAACTACAACCAACCCACGGTCTTTGATTTCTTCCGTGATGCATCGCGTGATGGCGTGTCAGCGGCATTAGACAAGCGCAAGATGTGGAACGAGATGCGCATGAATCCAACGGATTTAGCCGACCTCTCTTCTGCGACTCTGACCTACCTCGCAAATGGCGTCACACCTGCCGGCAATTGGACAGCTCTTTTCCGCCCGGGCGAGCGTGTTCGACTGCGCATGGTCAACGGCGCGGGCAATACCTTCTATGACGTACGTATTCCGGGTCTGAAGCTCACTGTGGTGCATGTTGACGGCGTCGACGTAGAGCCTGTGACTGTCGATGAATTCCGATTCGGCCCTGGCGAAACCATAGACGTGATTGTCGAGCCACGTGATGACGCCTATACGATTTTTGCCCAGTCGATGGACCGAACAGGCTACGCACGCGCTACGTTAGCAGTGCGCGAAGGTCTACAAGCTCCTGTCCCTGCACTCGATCCCGTCGAATGGCTGGGTATGAGCGACATGATGGGCGCCATGAGCCATGGCAGTTCCGGAGCCGACATGGACATGACCGGCATGTCTGGGATGACCGGCATGTCTGGGATGACCGGCATGTCTGGGATGACCGGCATGTCTGGGATGACAGGTATGGCCGGGATGTCTGGGATGTCTGGGATGTCTGGGATGTCTGGGATGTCTGGGATGTCTGGGATGTCTGGGATGTCTGGGATGTCTGGGATGACGGGCATGGCCGGGATGGCTGGTATGTCGGGGGCAATGGCCGGCATGGATCATGGTGCGATGGACGGCATGAATCACGGTGGTATGGCAATGGACCATAGTCAGCATGCCATGTCTGCTGGGGGCTTGGCAGTGCCCAGCACCACAGCACGCCATGCTCGCACTGAATATGGCGCGAGAACAGATATGCGAGTCGATATGGCCCGCACCAATCTCGACGATCCCGGTATCGGTCTGCGCAATAACGGCAGACGCGTGCTGACCTTGGCCGATCTACATACACCTTCAGGTCCGATGGACTCGCGCGGTCCTGGACGAGAGGTGGAGTTGCACCTGACGGGCAATATGGAGCGTTATTCCTGGTCTCTTGATGGATTGGAGTTCGGGCAATCAACGCCTGTTCACTTCCGTCACGGCGAGCGTTTGCGGGTCATCCTACACAACGACACCATGATGACTCACCCTATGCACTTGCATGGGATGTGGAGTGAACTGGAGAGCCCTGATGGTCGATTCCTCGCCCGTCGACACACCTTGCCAGTACAGCCTGCGCAACGCATCAGCTTCTTGGTGACGGCAGATGCTCTGGGGCGCTGGGCATGGCATTGCCACCTGATGTTCCACATGGATGCAGGCATGTTCCGCGAAGTCGTAGTGTCTTGAACAAACCTCACAAGGAAGATCAAAAATGTCCAAAGCACTCCCTATTCGTGCATTGTCCACTGCGCTCCTCGCTCTGGTGAGTATTGCGGCCCAGGCGCAAAGCGACCATTCATCGCATGGCCAAGCGGATATGCAAATGGAAGCACCGGCAAGCCCTGCCACAACTGCAGCTGATCCACATGCAGGTCATGGTGCTATGACTGGCAGCGCTGCAAGCGGCCCTGCGATGGATCACGGCAGCATGCAGATGCAAGGGGGATCCGCACCTCCAGATGCTCGCGACCCGCATGGGTATTCCAATGGGCTGACCTTGGGATCGGGCGATTACGCGGTGCCTGGCGTCCCGCGCTTGATGCTTGCGGACGAGCATACCTTTGCCTCGCTGCGTGGTGAGACCCTGGAACGCCGTTTTTCACGCAGAGGTGATGATTCAACGGCCTATGACTTGCAAGCATGGTACGGGACCTCATACAACAAAGCTGTCTTGAAGGCAGAAGGTGACGTCGCCAAAGGAAAGCTCGAAGAGTCTCGCACCGAACTGCTATGGAGCCGTGCTGCCACAACCTATTGGGATACACAGCTTGGTCTGCGCTTAGACAACGGCGTGGGACCTAGCCGTCAATGGCTGGCATTTGGTGTACAGGGCCTAGCCCCTTACTGGTTCGAGCTGGAGGCCACAGCCTATGTTGGCAGTGGCGGCAGAACTGCGCTTCGCCTAAATGCAAGCTACGAACTATTGCTGACTCAGCGCCTGATCCTTGAGCCTAGAGCTGAAATGCAGTTTTACGGCAAGGATGATCCAGAGCGCCACATCGGCAAGGGCCTAGCCGAAGCATCTGCGGGCTTGCGACTGCGCTACGAGTTCAGCCGTCAGTTCGCTCCATATATCGGCGTCGAACGTGCGGGCAGTTTCGGGCGAACCGCAGATCTCGTTCGTGCAGACGGCGGCCGTGCTCAACAAACACGATGGGTGGCCGGTGTCCGCTTCTGGTTCTAGCCAGACCAATGTGCACTTCCTCGCTGGCGCGTTCTTGAGGGCGCGCCAACTCCATAGACCCAGATTCGCAATCGATTTTCAAACCACCATCACACTTAGATAGGAGTCCTCATGAACCGCTCAACCCAGGTAGCTAAGTACATCGCACCAATCGCCGCAACTCTGTTCGCTTCTGCAGCATTTGCCCATCCTTCGCTAGTCTCCTCGTCACCTGCGGATAAGTCGCAGGTTGCTGCACCTGCAACGATTGAGCTGAAGTTCTCGGAAACGCTGGTTCCTCAGTTCTCGGCTGCGAACTTGATCATGACGGGCATGCCCGGGATGCCGAACCACGGTGCAATGAAGGTCAGCGCAAGCGTCTCTGGCGCTAGCGATGGCAAAACCATGGTCATTACTCCTGCGCAAGCACTTCAACCCGGTGCCTATCGCGTGGATTGGCGTGCCGTGTCTTCGGACACACACCCGATCAATGGCAATGTCACATTTCAGGTGAAGTAACCAAATGGCCGAGGATTGGTTCACCATCGTTTTGCGCCTCGCGCTTTATCTGGACATGGCTGCAGCTTTTGGCGTCGCCGTGTTCGGCGTCTATGCCCTTGGCCATGACGAGCGATCCTTGGCAATTGCGCGTCGCTATCGAGTTTGCATTGGTGTATTTGCAGCAATCGGGATTGGACTGTCAGTGATTGGCATGACAGTCCTTGCCAAGGCCATGTCCGGTGCTCAAACTTACGCTGAGTTGTCAACGCATATCTTCGAGATGCTGATCACCGGCACTCACATGGGCCTTGCTTGGTGCATTCGTATTCTTGCGCTAGCGCTTTGCATCTTGATTGCCCTAGTGAAGTTCAATCCAACGTTTCGCTTCGTTGCCATGTCCGCATCTAGCGGTGTAGCGCTGGCGACACTGGCCTGGGCTGGTCACGGTGCGATGGACGACGGAATGCGTGGATACGTCCACCTTGCTTCAGATATCTTCCATCTCTGGGCAGCAGGTGCATGGGTCGGCGCGTTACTTGCTTTTTTGATCTTAGCAACAAGTAGGGCAAATGCGACACAGGACACTGTCGCCATATTGAGCCGAACATCAAACGGCTTCGCCCATATCGGAACTCTTATCGTTTTCGTTCTTGCGGCCAGTGGTGTAGTCAACTATGTATTGATCGCAGGGCCTTCGCTTGATCCGCTTGTTTCGACACTCTATGGTCAGTTGCTGCTAGGCAAGCTAGTGCTGGTTCTCGGAATGCTTGCTTTGGCAGCTGCAAATCGGTTCCGGCTTAGTCCAAGTCTGGAGGCATCATTGGGCTCAGGGAATCGCGCGCAAGCAGTCGCTAAGCTACGCCAGAGCCTGTTCATGGAGACAACACTTGCAGTTCTGGTTTTGGCGAGTGTGGCTTGGTTAGGGATTCTTTCCCCAAAAGGAATTTGATCCTCCGAGATCAACCACCGACAGCAGAAGCGGAGCTGCTCTAAGCAGACGTAGACACTGATAGGAAGGGTAAAACGCTTCCGTCGATTCATGCTTGGATGGCGTCCGCTGTTAATTTCCACGCAAAACTGACCCGCCGGGGATGCGGATAAAAACTTGGACTGGTTTTATGCGGCTAGACCAAGTTTTTGCCGGTATTGCACAGGGCTCAAACGCCCCAGAGATACCTTGATACGTTTTTCGTTGTACCAACGGATGTAGGTATCTACGGCTTCAATGAACGTAAGCGTCCGGCAAACCCAGGCCTACCGAGGCCGGTGATCAGGCGTCGGCGGGTTTCCAGCGGTGTGGCAGGAGCTCGACGATGCGGCTGGCCTTGTGCGTGGGCAGTCGCGTGAGCA
>NZ_JAZHFR010000124.1:0-7422 GCF_036541385.1 Comamonas sp. GCA5
CCGGCCCTGGCACCCAGTGCGGCCTCCGCCCCCGCCCCAGCGGCGCCCGCTGCCGCCCCCAAGGCCAAGGCCCCGGCGACCACGGCCGAGGACGACTGGGAAACCTTCTGAGCTTGAACCGCCTGCATGGCCCGCATGTCCCCTTCGGGGCATGCGCGGTGTGTTGGGCATAAAAATGGCTGCCAGCGCTTGTCCCACCAGCGCTGGCAGCTCTTTTTTTATGAGAACGGATGCCCGCCCGCACCAAGCAGCCCCGGGCCCCTGTGCCAGGCTGCGGCGGGCCGGCGGAGCACCTATCCCGCGTAGCGGTATCGCGAATCCGCTGTAATGGGGGATTGAGCAATCGGAGCCAAGTCATGACCCCCAAGACGTCGCTGGACAAGTCGAAGATCAAGTTTCTCCTGCTGGAAGGTATCCACCCCAGCGCCCTGCAGGTGCTGCACAACGCGGGCTACACCAACATCGAAACGGTGTCCGGGGCGCTGCCGCCCGAGGAGCTGCTGCGCAAGATTGCCGATGTGCACTTTGTCGGCATCCGCTCGCGCACCCAGCTGACGGCCGAGGTGTTTGCCGCCGCCCAGAAGCTGGTGGCCGTCGGCTGCTTCTGCATCGGCACCAACCAGGTCGATCTGGACGCGGCGCGCCAGCACGGCGTGGTGGTGTTCAACGCACCGTACTCCAACACCCGTTCCGTGGCCGAGCTGGTGCTGGGCGAAGCCATCCTGCTGCTGCGCGGCATTCCCGCCAAGAACGCGGTGGCGCACCGTGGCGGCTGGCTCAAGACTGCCGACAACGCCTATGAAATCCGCGGCAAGACCCTGGGCATCGTCGGCTACGGCTCCATCGGCACCCAGCTGTCGGTGCTGGCCGAGGGCCTGGGCATGCAGGTCGTGTTCCACGACGTGGTCACCAAGCTGCCGCTGGGCAATGCGCGCCAGGCCGCCTCGCTGCAGGAGCTGCTGGCCACCAGCGACATCGTCAGCCTGCACGTGCCCGAGCTGCCGTCCACGCAATGGATGATCGGCGCCGCCGAGATCGCCGCCATGAAGCCCGGTGCCATCCTGATCAATGCCTCGCGCGGCACCGTGGTCGAGATCGACCCGCTGGCCGACGCCCTGCGTGCGGGCCAGCTGCTGGGGGCGGCCATCGACGTGTTCCCGGTCGAGCCGCGCACCAACAAGGACGAGTTCACCTCGCCCCTGCGCGGCCTGGACAACGTCATCCTGACCCCGCACATCGGCGGCTCGACCATGGAGGCCCAGGCCAACATCGGCCTGGAAGTGGCGGAAAAGCTGGTCAAGTACAGCGACAACGGCACCAGCACCTCGGCGGTCAACTTCCCCGAAGTGGCGCTGCCGGCCCACCCCGGGCAAAAGCGCATCCTGCACGTGCACCACAACGTGCCTGGCGTGCTGTCGGCCATCAACCAGGTGTTTGCGCAGCATGGCCTGAACATCGTCGGCCAGTACCTGCGCACCGACGAGAAGCTGGGCTATGTGGTGATGGACATCGGCGCCGAGGCCCAGGACCTGCCGCTGGCGCAGCTGGCCGAGATCACCGGCACCATCCGCTGCCGCGTGCTGTTCTGAGCACGTCGGGCCCGCGCCGCCCCGCCTGGGCTCCGCGGCACGGGCGCGGGCGCGGGTGGCGCGCCGCTCACACCGGGGCGGCGGGCGCCTGGGGCTGGGCGTGGGCCTCGAAGTACAGCAGGTCGAACCACTGGCGGTGCAGCTGGATGCTGCAGCGCGAGTGGCCGAAACGGTGAAAACCATTTTTCTCCAGCACCCGGATCGAGGCCGGGTTCTCCGGCCGCGCCGTGGCCTCCAGGCGCTGCAGGCCATGCACCTGAAAAGCCTTGTGCATCACCGCCTGCACGGCGGCGCTGGCTAGCCCCTGGCCACTGTGCGTGGGCGCAATCCGGTAGCCCAGCGACGCGCTGTGGTACGGCGCGGGGCGCACCTGGGTCAGGTTGATGCGCCCCGCCAGCTCGCCACCCAGCCAGATCAGGTAGTGGAAGGCCTGGCCCGTCGCTTGCAGCTGCAGGGCCGCCTGCAGGGCGTGGTCAAAGCCGACCGGGGTGTAGAAGTTGTCGGGGCGGGGATTGACCCAGCTTTCGAAGTAGGCGCGGTGCGTGGTTTCCAACACCCAGAGCGGGTGCGCATCCTGGGCGCGCAGCAAGATCAGTTCCACGGTGGCTTTCGGGATGGAGATGCGGCGATTCTGTGGCGGGTGCGCAGGGCTTGGCAAGCGGGCGGCATCCACGGCAGTCGCGGGCGGGCCATGGCATGCGTGGCCATGACCGCGTGCTGGACGTGGTCCGTCTGATGCCTGCGGGTGAGCCACAGTGCCAGGCTGGGTGACTGTGGGGCGATGGAGTGGGCCGAGTCAGGCAACTGCCCGGCGCTGCCCCGATGGCTGGATCGGTGTCCACAAACCCCAGAGCGCCCTGGCGTGGGGTGGAATACCGAATGCGCCGCCGCATGTGTGAAGGTCCCGGAGCAGACAACGGTGGCCGCTGGCAGCGCCGTGGGAAGGACTGCATTGCGGCGGCACGGCCTGCAGACAGATGGCCCCCAGGACCAAGGACCGCCGGGCGCCTGTGCGTCTTGGCACGCCCATGCGTTGGGGCATGCCTGCTGCAAAGCACTTTGCAGCCGGGCCGACAGGGAAGCAGCCCCTCGGCCTCTAACCGGGTCGTCGCGCGCCACCGCGCCGGGGCGGCTGAAAAGAACTTTGCAGCGCACACCATCCACGCGGGTGGCCGGGCCCATGGCCGCTCCAGATGCGCAGCAGCGCCTCAGTGCGGCACGTGGATCTTGGTCTTGATGTGCTTGAGGTTGGCCACGATGGTGAAGGTCATCACCACCAGCATGGACCACGAACTCCACTTGCCCACGTGCACGGCCGACCAAGCGCCCAGCTGGTTGGGGTAGCTCCAGACCCCGGCGAAGGTGGAGATGTTCTCGGCCAGCCAGATGAAGAAGCCGATCAGCACAAAGGCCAGCAGCAGCGGCATCTGGCGGTCGCGGTCCAGCGGGCGAAACACCACCGTGGTGCGCGCGTACAGGCCCAGGGCGCAGGCGGCCAGGTACCAGCGGTAGTCGCCGATGTAGTGGTGGGTGAAGAAGTTGGCGTAGATCAGCACCGCGATCAGCGCTGCCATCCAGTGCGGTGGGTGGTGGCGGATGCGCAGGTCGAACAGGCGCCAGGCCTGGATGATGTAGCTGCCCACGGCCGCGTACATGAAGCCCGAGAACAGCGGCACGCCCCAGAGCTTGGTGTAGGCGAAGTCGGGGTAGGCCCAGGACTTGATGCCGCTGGAGGTCTTGAACACCTCCAGCGCGAAGCCCACGATGTGGAACAGGGAGATGGCCTTCAGCTCATCCCAGGTTTCCAGCTTGGTGGCCACCATGGCGATCTGGATGGCCAGGGCCGCCAGCAGCAGCACGTCGTAGCGCGGCAGGCCCAGCACGCCCGCGCGCGGCACGGCGAACACCGCCAGGAAGAACAGGCCCACAAACAGGCAACTGCGCGCCTCCTTGATGCCGAACCACAGAAACTCCAGCCCCGCACGCTGCAGCCCGCGCGGCTGCCAGTGGTGCGGCGGGTGCAGGAGGAAATCGTCCAGGCGGTTGAGGGAGGCCAGGGTGCTGGCGCTGCTGGCAGGGGCTGCGGTTGGCAGGGGCGTGGCGGACATGCGAGGGGCGGGCGGGACGGGTTGGGGCGGAGGGGGGAGTATGCCTTGGGGCGGTGGCGCTGCTGTGGCAGGCCGCACCAGTTGGCGGTAGCGCGTGGATGCCGTCCGGGGTGCGCTTTGGGCGCTGCACGGGTGTGTGGGCGGGGGCCGGGAGTCACCCGCGGCAGCGACCCGATTGCTTTTGCTGCGTCCAAAGCAACCGGGGTTCGCGCTTGCGCGGGGTGCCACGCATGGTGCGCAGCCCTGTGCGTGGAGACCCCAGAAACGACGACGCTGGCAGCGGGCGGTCCGGCAGAACGGCCTGCGCGACGGCGTCACTCCGTTCAAACCACTGCCGGGAATTAGAAGCAAACCCGAAAGCGTGCGCCTCTTGGCACACGCCCGCGCTGGGGCTGGGATGCCCGCTACGGGGTGTTGAACCGGTGGGGTTGGCGGGGCGAGCAGGTTGTTAGCGTGGCCAACACCACCCCGCCCACCACAGGTGGGCGGTAGCGACGGGGCGTGAAGCCGCAGACCGTACGCCCGGTACGGCCAGGCGCAACCACGGCGTACCTAGGGTGGGGTTCGCCACTCTGGATGAAATGCGCAGCTGGCGCTGATCCAGCCTGCGCCGGCAGCTCACTTTTTAGAAAACACTGCCCTCTGTGCGGCCTGCGCTTATTAGTGCGCCGTAGCGGCGGGGGCACGCAGATCACGCCCCAGGATGCGGTCGATCAGCGCGGACAGACTGAAGCCGGACGACAGCACGGCGCTGACCTTGTGCGGCTGCGTCTGCCCCGCATCCAGCTGCGCGGGCGTGCCCAGGTCGAAGACAAAGCTGTAGTGTGGCTCCTGGCCCATGCGCAGGTCGGTCAGCAGCACGCGGCCGTCGCGCAGTTCCATGCGGATGGGGCCCTGGGTGAAGCGCTGCATGGCCTGCACCGCCGGCACGCTGGCCCAGCGCTGCAGGTAGGCCTGGCCGCGCTCCGTGGCCGTCAGGGGGATGTGGTGCCCCTGGTCCAGCAGGCTGTAAAAGCCCTCGTAACTGTGCGTGGGCGTGATCGCCAGCACCCGCCACAGCACGGTGTTGAACGGCGTGGCATAGACAAACAGCTGGGCATCGGGCACGCCTTGTTCGGCCAGGGCCTGCTGCGCCACGCTGCGCACCTGGTGCTGGGCGCCCACGCTCCACAACAAATAGCAGCAGCTGAAGACCAGCGCCCAGCGGTTGGGCCCCCGCCAGTCCACCCCGCGCCGCGCGCGCAGCCCGGACAGCAGCAGGCCCAGCAGCAGCGGCAGGGTGTAGAGCGGATCGATGATGAACACGCTGCCCACGGCAAACGCGTGGTCGGTGAAGGGCTGCAGGAACTGCGTGCCATAGCTGGTCATGGCGTCGATGCCCACATGGGTCAGCAGCGCCAGCAGCCAGGCCAGGCTCCAGCGCGCCGTCAAATTCGGCGCACCCGCAGGCGCCTTGCGGTCCACCAGCTTATGCGTCAGCCAGCCGAACAGCGGCGCCGCCAGCGTCAGAAAGAACAGCGCATGCGACTCGGCCCGGTGGCGCACCATGTTCAGCAGATCGTCGCCATGGTCGATCAGCACATCCAGATCGGGCACCGTGCCCGCCACGGCGCCCACCAGGGCGGCCTTGGCAAAGGACGTGCGGCGGCCCATGACGGCCACGGTCACGCTGGCGCCGAGCACGGCTTGGGTCAGAGAGTCCATAGGGTGGGGGTTCTCGCGAAGGCGTTGAAGGATGAGGCCCTGTACGGGCCAGGGCGAAGCGCAGACGTTGCCCGTATTAGGCGGGCTGGAAAGGGAAAAGTTCTGTGGAGGGTGGCTTTGGAGGCGACTTGCCTGGTGGTCTGGCTGTGGTCGAGAGGCTCCCGGCGGTGCAGCTGATGTGGGGCGCGTCCAATCCAAGTGCCCCACACATCAGAGGGCCGCGTGACCCATCCGCTGTCGCGTCGATCGCAGCGAGATGGACAGCGGTTGATGCCTGCTGATATGGGGCAAGGTGGCACAACGGCCAGCTATTCCGCGGGAGGCATCCTGCCCTGGCGCTTGCGGGATTGTCGCGATGCGGCCGCGTGGGCGACGGACTAAGCTGGATGGCAGGAGACAACACGATGCACAAAACCCTGCTTCTGGCGGCCGCGACCTGCGCGGCCACGACTTTTGCGGCCCCGGTGGCTGTAGCCTACCCCGACAAACCCATCAAATTGATCGTGCCCTTCCCGCCCGGGCAGGCGACCGACATCTTTGCCCGCGCCCTGGCTGAAAAGTTGGGCCAATCCCTGGGCCAGCCCCTGGTCGTGGAAAACAAGGCCGGCGCGGGCAGCAACATCGGCAGCGAACAGGTGGTGCGCAGCCCCGCGGACGGCTACACCCTGCTGGTCGCCGGCAGCGCCATGGCCGTGAACCAGACGCTGTACAAAAAGGTGAACTTCGACCCGCGTGTGGACCTGGTGGGCATCAGCCTGATTGCCAAGGTGCCCCTGGTCTTCCTGGCCCACCCCAGCGTGGGCGTGCGCAGCATGAAAGACCTGGTGGACAAGGCCCGTGCCGAGCCCGGGCGCTGGAACTATGCCAGTGCCGGCATCGGCGGCACCCAGCACCTGAGCGGCGAAATGGTCAAGGCGCGCGCCAAGCTGCAGATCGAGCACATCCCCTACAAGGGCAGCGGCCCGGCGCAGGCCGACTTTTTGGGCGGGCAGGTGCCGCTGATGGTGGATTCGGTCACCGCCGCCCTGGCCAACATCCAGGCCGGCAAGGCCATCCCCTTGGGCGTGACTTCCAGCACCCGATCCAGCCAGTTGCCCGAGGTGCCCACCATTGCCGAATCCGGCCTGCCCGAGTTCCGTGGCTTCGAGGCCGTGGGCTGGCTGGGCCTGATGGCGCCCAAGGGCACCCCCAAGGACATCGTGGAGCGCCTGAACCGCGAGACCGTGGCCATCCTGCGCAGCCCCGAGATGCGCAAGTTCATCAGCGACCGTGGCTCGGAGGCCGTGCCCACGACGTCGGCAGAGATGGATGCCTTTGTGGCGGCGGAGATCACGCAGTGGGGGCAGGCGGTGAAGCAATCCGGTGCTTCGGTGGACTGAGTGGCGGTTTTCTATCCACACGCCTGCCGGGGTGTGCGCCAGGCGGCAGACACGCCAGCCCACAGGCTGGGCACCTCGGCGCAGGTCGAAAGGGTTATGAGCCGAATGTGGCTGTAGCGCTTGTCTAGCTTGCGCTAGTAGCTATGCATGTTGAAAAGTGCTTTGCGTTTTGCGCGCTGCGCTGGCTTTAATTTCTGAGCCGGCTTATCGCGCCGGGGGCGACTTACTTTCTTGCTTGTGCAAGAAAGTAAGCAAAGAAGCACACCCTGCTACCTGCGTCCCTTTGGGCTTGGCTGCGCCAAACCCAAGCGGGCAACCTGCGGTGCTCGCCTGCGGGGTGCGCCGCAGAACTCACTGCGCGGTTTGCCGCTCCGCTCAAACAACTGCGGCGAGTCAGATCACGAGGTGTGTGTTCCGTGACACACACGCTACCCTGTAGTCTGTGCGCTTCAGCGCAGGTAGAAGGTAAATGGCGGTTATGGGTCGAATGTGACTCCAGTGCTCATGTGGCAAACGCTAGTTGTCGGGTCCCGGATGATTACGCACGTTCTTGACGAATAAATCAGGAGCTTTCATCTTCCATTTTTTGAGTGCTTGGACTGGGGCTTCATGCCCCAGTGCCTTTTGTGGCAAGTGGTGGTT
>NZ_JAZHFR010000125.1:0-7308 GCF_036541385.1 Comamonas sp. GCA5
CTGGCCGCCCACGGCCGCGTGCCGGCCCGGCAGGCGCAGCCGGCAGGCCAGCAGCAGGCCCCCGTGGACAGTGCCTGGACGGTAGCTGCATGAAATTGGCTGTCAACGCTTGCTGGTCAAGCGCTGACAGCTTCTGTTTTGATAGTCTATGAATTTCCAGCAATTGCGCTCCGTGCGCGAGGCCGTGCGCAGCGGCTTCAACCTGACCGATGTCGCACAGATCCTGCACACTTCGCAACCGGGGGTCAGCCGCCAGATCCGCGAGCTGGAGGAGGAACTGGGAGTCGACATCTTCCTGCGGGCCGGCAAGCGCCTGACCGGGCTGACCCAGCCCGGTGCCGAGCTGCTACCCATCGTGGAGCGCCTGCTGCTCGATGCCGATAACCTGCGCCGCGTGGGGGCCGACTTCAGCGCCAGCGCGCATGGGCAGCTGTCGATCGCCGCCACGCACAGCCAGGCGCGCTATGCGCTGCCGCAGGTGGTGCAGGAGTTTCGCCAGCATTACCCCCTGGTGCGCTTGCACCTGCACCAGGGATCGCCCAAGCAGGTGGCGCAGATGCTGCTCAGCGGCGAGGCCGACCTGGGTGTGGCCACCGAGGCCCTGGCCGGCTATGAGGGTCTGGTCACGCTGCCTTGCTACCGCTGGACGCACAGCGTGGTGCTGCCGCCCGGCCACCCGCTGCTGCAGCACGAGCTGCCGCTCACCCTGCAGGACCTGGCGGCCTTTCCCATCATCACCTACGAGCAGGGCTACACCGGGCGCGCCCACATCGACGAGGCCTTTGAGCGCGAGGGCCTGGTCCCCGACGTGGTGCTGACCGCCATGGATGCCGATGTGATCAAGACCTATGTGGAGCTGGGCATGGGCGTGGGCATCGTCGCCTCGGTGGCGCTCGATCCCGAGCGCGACCTGCACCTGCACGCGCTGGATGCGGGGCATTTGTTCGAGGTGAACGTCACCCGCCTGGGGCTGCGCCGCGGTGCCTGGCTGCGCGGGTATGCCTACGACTTCATGCAGCGCTTTGTGCCCACGCTGACGCGGGAGGTGATCGCCCAGACCCTGCAAGGCAAGGCGCCGGCGGTGTAGAGTCGGGCCCGTGTTGCGCGCTTACCCACCCCCTCATTTCTGGATCCTGCACATCGATGGCTCGGCCATGCCCAACCCGGGGCGCATGGCCGTGGGCCTGGTGCTCACCGGCCCCGACGGCTCCCACCACAGCGCGGCACGGCGCCTGCCGCACACCGGCTGCAACAACGAGGCCGAGCTGACTGCCTTGCTCGACGGCCTGCAGGCCGCGCAGCAGGCCGGGGCCCAGGCCCTGCGCATTTACACCGACAGCCATGTGCTGCTGGAGCAGTTGGCGCCAGCACCCGGCCGCCCACCGCGGCCGATCGTGCGGCTGGAGCCGCTGTTCGCCCAGGCGCGCCAGGCCTTGCAGGCCCTGGGCACGGTGCAGTTGCGCTGGGTGCCGCGGCGCTGCAACAGCGAGGCCGATGCCCTGGCACGCGCGGCCGCCGAGGCGCTCGAAGTTTGAGGAAAACATAGCGCACAGCGCAGGCTGCACAAGCGCTGGTGCCATTTTTGGCCAGAAACTCTGGTGCAACCGCGCCGTGAGGGCCGGGGGCGCGGCTGTGCCGGCCCTGCCTGCCGCCATGCGCCATCCACGTGGGGCCCCGCTTTCCTGTCGCCGCGCAAGGTACTCAGAGCCTGAGACAATGTCGCCCATCATGAGTGACCAGAACGACAAGATTTCCCCCGATACCGAATACGCCGACATGCCCGCCGCCAACCCCAGCCTGCCCGAAGGCTGGCTGGAAGTGGTGTCCATGGACATGGAAGCCAAGGGCGTGGCCCGCAAGCCCGATGGCAAGGTGGTGTTCATCGACGGGGCTTTGCCCACCGAGCTGGTCACGGCCAACGTGCACCGCAAGAAGAACAACTGGGAAGCCGCCAGCCTGCGCGAGATCCACCGCGAATCTGCACAGCGCGTGCAGCCCGGCTGCCCCAACTTCGGCCTGCACGATGGTGCCTGCGGCGGCTGCAAGATGCAGCACATGCACGTGGCGGCCCAGGTGGCCGTCAAGCAGCGCGTGCTGGAGGACAACCTGTGGCACCTGGGCAAGGTCAAGCCCGAGACCCTGCTGCGCCCCATCGAAGGCCCGGCCTGGGGCTACCGTTATCGCGCCCGCCTGTCGGTGCGCTATGTGATCAAGAAGGGCAAGGTGCTGGTGGGCTTCCACGAGCGCAAGAGCCGCTACATCGCCGACATGGAAACCTGCAAGGTGCTGCCACCCCACGTGGACGCCATGCTGATGCCCATGCGCGCGCTGATCGCCAGCCTGGATGCGCGCGAGACCTGCCCGCAGATCGAGGTGGCCTGTGGCGACCATGTCACCGCCCTGGTGCTGCGCCACCTGGAGCCGCTGTCCGACGCCGACCTGCAGCGCCTGCGCGACTTTGCCGCCGCACAGAACGTGCAGTGGTGGCTGCAGCCCAAGGGCCCGGACACCGTGCACCTGATGGACCCGGGTGGCCCCCAGCTGTCGTATGCGCTGCCGGACTTCGGCATCACCATGCCGTTCAAGCCCACGGACTTCACCCAGGTCAATCCGCACATCAACCGCGTGCTGGTGACGCGTTCGCTGCGCCTGTTGGATGCGCAAAAGAGCGACCGCGTGATCGACTGGTTCTGCGGCCTGGGCAACTTCACGCTGCCGCTGGCCACCATGGCGCGCGAGGTGCTGGGCATCGAGGGCTCGGACGCGCTGGTGCAGCGCTCGCACGAGAACTACGCCGCCAACAACGCCACGCGCGCGCAGGGCGACCAGCTGGCTCCGACCCGCTTTGTGGGCCGCAACCTGTTCAATATGACGCCGGCGCTGCTGATGGCCGACGGCAATGCCGACAAGTGGCTGGTGGACCCCCCGCGCGAGGGCGCGTTCGCCCTGTCCAAGGCGCTGGCCGACATCCACCAGATCCGCATCGGCGCCAAGCAGACTGGCGTGGCCACGGAAGAGCAGCCCGACCTGCTGCCCCCGCTGCCCGAAGGCCACGAGGCCTGGCAGTTCCCCGAGCGCATTGTCTACGTCAGCTGCAACCCCGCTACCCTGGCGCGCGATGCCGGCCTGCTGGTGCACCAGGCGGGCTACCGCTGCGTGGCCGCTGGGGTGGTCAACATGTTCCCGCACACGGCCCACGTGGAATCGATGGCCGTGTTCGAGCGCGCCCACTGAGGGTGTGCCTGACCGGGGCGGCGTTGCTGCCCTGGTGTGACACGCCACAAAAAAAGCCCGGATGCGCGCAAGGCTCTCCGGGCTTTTTTGTGGTGGTGGGCACCCGCTCAGCTGCGGGGTCGGGTGTATTCGGTTTCGACGTCGTCTTCACGGGCGCGTGCAGGCTCGGGCTTTTGCGTCAGCACCGAGGGCGTGCCTTCCAGCTTGTGCTCGCGCATGTACTCGTCCATCTCCTTCCAGCCGGCGAACACCATGGCCTTGGGCGCCTTGGGGTTGAGGGTGTAGCAGTCTTCGATGCCGCGCATGGCATGGCGGCAGGCGCTGCCGATGGCCTTGGCCTCGTTCTCGCGGATCACCATGCGGGGTCCGGACCCAGACCCGGCACCTGTTCAAGACAACCTGCCAGCAAGCCTGCGGCCAGCGGCAGCAGCAAGAAGGCAGGGCGGAAGTAGTGGAGATGTTTTGGCATGTGTCAGTGGTATCGACAAGCTGCAGACAATATTAAGGGTTTCTTCGCGCGGACGTAAAAAAGCCCCCGAAGGGGCTTTTAGGGCCTTGTGGCCGTGCATCAGTCGCGTTCGCCGCCCATGATGCCCAGCAGGGCCAGCAGGCTCTGGAACACGTTGAAGATGTCCAGGTACAGGGCCATGGTGGCGCTGATGTAGTTGGTCTCGCCGCCGTCGATGATCTGCTTGATGTCGTACAGCATGTAGGCCGAGAAGATGCCGATGGCCAGCATGGAAATCGCCATCATGCCCGCGGTGGAACCCACGAACACGTTGATGACGGCACCCACCATCAGCACCAGCGCGCCGACGAACAGCCACTTGCCCATGCCGGAGATGTCACGCTTGATGACGGTGGCCAGCGAGGCCATGACGAAGAACACGCCGGCCGTGCCCGCAAAGGCGGTCATGATCAGCTGCGAGCCATTGCTGAAGCCCAGCACCATGGCAATCATGCGCGACAGCATCAGGCCCATGAAGAAGGTAAAGCCCAGCAGCACGGGCACGCCTGCGGCCGAGTGCTTGGTCTTTTCGATGGCGAACATGAAGCCGAAGGCGCCGCCCATGAAGACGAGCAGGCCCACAAAGCCTGTCAGGCCGGCCGTGATGCCGGTGGCCACACCAACCCAGGCGCCCAGCACGGTGGGCAGCAGGCTCAGTGCCAGCAGCCAGTAGGTGTTGCGCAGCACTCTGTGGCGCTGCTGCTGCGCGATACCGTAGCTTGCAGAGTCCAAAGTGTTTACTTGGTGGTTCATTGAGTGTTTTCTCCTGTTGAACGGGCGAAATGCCCGTGGCGTCCATTCTATGAGAAGGGTTGCGGGGTGTAAGTTCCCGCCGCTCGCGCAGGGCGGAGCGGTTTTTCCGCGCGTTTTTGGGTTGGAATGTTTTGCGCAGAAGGTTGGGGCGGGGGGCTGGATTGTCGCTATGCTTGCCCTGTTTTGTATACAAATTGTGGGAGTCGTAGCGATGAAGAGCAAGTTTGAACTGGAATTGGCCGATGTCAAGAAAATTGCCGCCGCGGCAGAAGCCGAAGCGCTGAAAAACCACTGGCCAGTGACCATCTCCATCGTGGACGATGGCGGCCACCTGCTGTGGTTGCAGCGCCTGGATGGCGCCGCCGCCATCTCCTCGCACATTGCGCCGGCCAAGGCCCGCTCGGCCGCTCTGGGCCGCAAGGATACCAAGGCCTTCGAGGACATGATCAACAACGGCCGCACGGCCTTCCTGAGCGCGCCCTTTGTGGATGGCCTGCTGGAAGGTGGCGTGGCCATCCTCAAGGACGGCCAGTGCCTGGGCGCCGTCGGTGTCTCCGGCGTGAAGGCCAGCGAAGACGCGCAGGTGGCGCAAGCCGGCATTGCGGCGCTGGGCCTGTAAGCCGCCGCTTCTGCGGCCATAGAAAAAGCGACCGGTCGGGTCGCTTTTTTGTTGGGAGCTTCGTGGAAAAAAGGACTGGCTACGCAATGCCCGATGAACGCCTTGTTGGCTGGCCTAAAACGATGCCGGGCCAGTGAACCCGGAATCGCCCCACGATGAAACGGTTTATTTGGTCAGGATCAGCTTGCCCAGCTTGGTGGCCTGCAGGCGGTAGGTGGCGCCGTTGTGCACGATAGACACCGATTTCTGGCCACGCAGCAGCAGCTCGCTGTCCACGCTCAGGTCCTCGGCGGCGCTGGCCGGCTGGCTGGCACGCTCGGACAGCACAGACGATGGGGCTGCAACGCGGCGCGCGGTGGGGAGGGTGAGTGTGGCTTGCATGGTGCGAAGTGTTGGGTTGGTGTGAATGTTTGTTAATGATAACGATTCTTATTCGTGAGTCAACCGCTATTCGGTGTCCCTGGATGTAAAAGGGGATTGCATGCAGGAATAGATAGCGCCTGGCGCTCTTCTGCATTCGCATTCAGCCCAAAAAGTGATTGAAACCCAGGAATGGCGAGCGCTAACAGCTCTGTTTTTTGCAAAGCCTAAAAAAAGCCCTGCAGGCTTGCGCGTGCAGGGCGGGGGCGTTCTCGGGCCGTGCAGCCGGCGGTCAACGCTCAGGTTCGGTCACGAAGCCGATCTTACGGATGCCCGATGTCTGGGCCGCCGCCATGGCCTTGGCCACGCGCTCGTAACGCACTTGCTTGTCGCCGTGGATGTGCAGGTCCGGCTGCGGGTCCTTGGCGGCCTCGGCCTTCAGGCGCTCCACCAGCTGCTCGTCGCTGATGGCTTCCTTGTTCCAGTGGTACTGGCCCTGGGCGTCGATGCTCAGGCTGATGTTCTGGGGCTTGACCACCTCGGGCTCGTTGGAGGCGCGGGGCAGGTCCACATTCACCGCATGCTTCATGACAGGCACGGTGATGATGAAGACGATGAGCAGCACCAGCATGACGTCCACCAGGGGCGTCATGTTGATTTCGTTCATGACTTCATCGCTGTCGTCTTGGGTGCCGAAGGCCATGGCTTACGCGCCTTTCTTGATCGGCAGCACCTTGCCGTCGGTGCCGTTGCTGGACGTGTCCACGGTCATGCGGGCACCGGTCACGAAGAAGGCGTGCAGGTCGTGGGCAAAGCTGTTCAGACCACCCAGCACGCCCTTGTTGCCGCGCACGATGGCGTTGTAGCCCAGCACGGCGGGGATGGCCACGGCCAGGCCGAAGGCCGTCATGATCAGGGCCTCGCCGATGGGGCCTGCCACCTTGTCGATGGACGCCTGGCCGCTGGTGCCGATCACGATCAGCGCGTGGTAGATGCCCCAGACGGTGCCGAACAGACCCACGAAGGGGGCGGTGGAGCCAACCGATGCCAGGATGGCCAGGCCGGACTGCAGGCGGGCCGTGAACTCATCGATGCCGTTGCGCAGGCAGCGTGTGATCCAGTCGCTGACGTCCAGCGCATCGTGCAGGTGGGCACTGGTCTTGCGGTGGTGGGCGATGGCTTCGCGGCCTTCCAGGGCCAGGTAGCGGAAGGGGTTGGATGGATTGGCGTCCAGCTTGTTCAGGCCGGCGCCGAAGTCTTCGCTGTGCCAGAAATCCTTGGCTTCCTTGGCGTATTTCTTGAACTTCATCAGGCCCAGGGCCTTGACGATGATCACGACCCACGAGGCGACCGACATGAGCAGCAGCAGGATGGCGACGCCACGCGTGACAAAGTCGCCTTGCGCCCAGACGTGGGCAATGCCGAATTGGGATTCCATGAAAACTCCTCAGATGACTGTTTATTCGAGAACGAAATTGATGGGCACGATGTACCACATGGCTTCGGGGACGCCATTGCGCTTGCCGGGCACAAAGCGCCATCGCTGCACGGAGGTGATGGCGGCCTTGTCCAGGCGCTCATAGCCACTGGACGTCTTGATTTCAATTTGCTGCGGCAGGCCTTGTTCGCTCACCATCACGCGCAGCAGCACCTTGCCCTGCTCGCCCATGCGGCGGCTGATCGATGGATAGCCGGGGCGTGGATTGTTCAGGTAAGCGGCGTCGCTGGATGGCAGCTGCACGGCCCCGCCCGAAGGTGCGGCTGGCGGTGTCGACGGGGCCGGTGGTGCGGGCGGGGCGGGGGGGCGCCGTCTCGACGGCGGTGCGCTGTCCAG
>NZ_JAZHFR010000126.1:0-6955 GCF_036541385.1 Comamonas sp. GCA5
CGTGGCGGCTGGGGCGCGCATGGCACCCGCCGCCGCGAGGATGGCTGGGGACGGGGCCCGCTCGATGGCATCGACCGCCGGCAGCGCCCGGTCGGCGTACCAGGCAGGTTCCGCCCCGGCCGGTGGCAGCCTCAAGGGTGCCCCCGCCGGCGTGGGCAACGTGGCCAAGACCGGTGCGCAGGCCGCCGGACAGAAGGTGGCCGACGGAGCGCGCTCGATGAAGGAGCGTGTCGCTGCTTCCTTCCGACCCGATGACGCCGGATCGGCATCGGGGGCAGCTGCTGGGACGCAGAGCACCAGCGAAGCCGCCGCACGACCTCCATCCACCGAGCAGCCGGCCTGGGCCAAGCGCCTGCATCGCAGGCAGCAACTCACCCATGCCGCGACCACCGCCGCCCACACGCTGCGTGGCGGCGATGGCGGCAGCTCCAGCCAGGGCCCAAGCCTTCGCGATTCCGATTCATAAGGAGAACTCCCATGCGATTCAAACGACCGCAGCTGCGCTACGCCGACACACCGCAACCTGCCACTCCGTACCAAGCCGCAGGCCAGGTGTGGGACGAGCGTATCGGCTCGGCCCGCGTGCAGGCAAAGAACTGGCGTTTCATGGCACTGGGCTGCCTCACCTTGGCCGTGCTGATGGCGGGCGGCCTGGTCTGGCGTTCCGCGCAGTCCATCGTGACGCCCTACGTGGTGGAGGTGGACAACGCGGGCCAGGTGCGCGCGGTCGGCGAGGCCGCCACGCCATATCGACCCAACGATGCGCAGATGGCCTATCACCTGGGCCGCTTCATCGGGCTGGTGCGCTCGCTGTCCATCGACTCCATCGTCGTGCGGCAGAACTGGCTCGATGCCTACAACTACACCACGGACAAGGGTGCCGTGGCGCTCAACGAGTACGCCCGCGTGAACGATCCGTTCGCGCGCATCGGCAAGGAGTCGGTGACGGTGCAGATCAGCAGCGTGACCCGCGCCAGCGACCAGTCGTTCAACGTGCGCTGGACGGAGACGCGCTTTGTGAACGGTGCGCTGGATCGCACCGAACGCTGGAACGCAGTGGTTTCCATCGTGCAGCAGACCCCTCGCACCGAGCAGCGGCTGCGCAAGAACCCCCTGGGCATCTACGTCAACGGGCTGTCGTGGAGCCGTGAGCTGGAAGGAAACGAAGGAGCAAAACCATGAATGATCTTTTGCGTAAATCCGCCTTGCCGGCGATCCTGCTGGCATCCACCGTCCTGTTTGCAGGCTGCGCTTCGCAGGGCAAGCCGCCGCCGGCCATCTCGCTCGATGAGCCGGTGCAGGCCCAGCCGCTGCCGGAGCCACCCAAGCCGGTGGAGGTGGTCACGGTGCCCCAGCCGCTCGCGCTGCCGTCGCAGCTGAAGCCGCTGCCCGAAGGTGAAGAAGCCAAGCCTGCGCCAGAGCCTGCCGACGAAAAGGTGCGCGTGTCGCGTGCCAATGCCGAGGCCCGTGTGGCGCCCACGCGCGAGGGCTACGTCAATGCGATCCAGGTGTGGCCCTTCACCGATGGCGCGCTGTACCAGGTCTATGCAGCCGTGGGCCGCGTGACGGTGGTTTCGCTGCAACCGGGCGAGGAACTGGTGACGGTGGCCGCTGGCGATACCGTGCGCTGGATCGTTGGGGACACATCGAGCGGCAGCGGTGATGCGTTGCGCGTCAACGTGATGGTCAAGCCCATCCGCTCGGGCCTCAAGACCAATCTGGTCGTCACTACCAGCCGGCGCACCTATCTGCTGGAGCTGACCTCGACTGAGAAGACATGGATGGCTTCGGTGTCCTGGGAGTACCCCAAGGACAAGATGCTGGCCCTGCAGCGCCAGGCGCAGGCGGCCAGCACTGCCGCTTCGGTCGATACTGGCCTGTCGCTGGAGAAGATCCGTTTCCGCTACGCAGTCAGCGGCAGCAATCCGCCGTGGAAGCCGCTGCGCGCCTTCGATGACGGCGAGAAGGTCTACATCCAGTTCCCGCCGGGCATCGCCCAGGGCGAACTGCCGCCGCTGTTCGTGATCGGTGCGCAGGGCGATGGGCAGTTGGTGAACTACCGCTTCCGCTCGCCGTACTACATCGTCGATCGCCTGTTCGGCGCGGCCGAGCTGCGCCTGGGTGGCGGCAAGGGCACTGAAGGCGACGTGGTGCGGATTGAGCGCACGGATGGTGCTTCGAGTGGCACGCGGAGGAACTGACCATGAGCCAGGACGATTCTCCTGACCTTGCGCCGCAGGCGGGCAAGGTGGCACCCGAGGCGGTGGCGCTGCGCGCGCAGCCGCGTCCGGTCACGCGCCTGAACCGACGCACGCTGGCCATCCTCACCGGCGGCCTGTCGGTTGCCGTGCTCGGAGCCACGATCTGGTCATTGCAGCCGCACCGGCGCAATGCAGGCGAGCAGACCGAGCTGTACAACGTAGATCGTGTCTCTAAGTCCGAAGGGCTGGACGGCCTGCCTTCGGACTATTCCAAACTGCCCGCGAAGGTGCCCGAGCTGGGGCCGCCGCTGCCGGGCGATCTCGGCCCGGCGATCGTGAAGTCGCAGCAGCCGGCGACGCCCACCTATGCGCCGCCGGGCAACGACCCGGATGATGCACGGCGCAAGGAGGCCGATGCCGCAGCGGCTTCGTCGGTATTCTTCCGCTCGGGCACGCCCGGCAAGACGAGTGCGCCAGCGACCGCGCAAGTCGCCGCCGCCGGTTCGGCATCGACCTTGGCGGGGTTCGATCCTCTGGCTGCCGGGCCGGCCTCGACGGCGGCCCAACCCACCGACCCCACCGCTGCGCAGAACCGGCAAGACCAGAAAGAGGCTTTCCTGAAAGGCGGTTCTACGGAAACCCTCAATTCCGGCAATCTGCAGATGCCAGCCTCGCCGTACCAGGTCATGGCTGGGACCGTGATCGCGGGTGCGCTGGTGACGGGTATCAAGTCCGATCTTCCGGGCGACGTGATCGCCACCGTGACGGAGCCGGTCTATGACACGGCCACGGGCAAGTTCCTGCTGATCCCGCAGGGCTCGCGCATCCTGGGCAAGTACAACAGCCAAGTGAGCTACGGGCAAAGCCGCGTGCAGGTGGTGTGGAACCGCATCATCCTGCCCGACACGTCGTCGCTGAAGCTCGACAACCTCGCGGGCACCGATCCTGCCGGCTACGCCGGCCTGGAGGATGGCGTCGATTGGCACTGGGATCGCGTCTTCGCGGGCGCGGCGCTGACCACGTTGCTGGGCGTGGGCGCCGAGTTGGCCGCGCCGCAGAACCGGCAGGACGGCAACCGCGTCATCATCGCCGGGCGCGACAGCCTGCAGGACAGCGTGAACCAGGTCGGCCAGGAGATGACCCGGCGCAACATGAACATCCAGCCCACCCTGACCGAGCGGCCGGGCCTGCCGGTGCGCATCATCGCCAACCGCGACCTCGTCTTGCGTCCGTACCAGCCCTTGTTCTTCAACCGGGGAGCCGCGAAATGAACACCTCCAAGAAACTGCGGCTGGGGCCGCTGCCCAAGACCGAGGCCACGAAGCTCACGTTCTCTTGCCCGACCAGTCTGAAGGCTGAACTCGACCGCTATGCCGCGCTGCACGCACAGACCTACGGCGAGGCGGCCGATGCGGCCACGCTGATCCCGCACATGCTAGAGGCGTTCATGGCGGGGGACCGGGGCTTTAGGCGGGTGGATGCCAAGCGCAAAGCGCAGAAGAGCCTGCCGGCGCACACGCCTGGCTGAACTTGCTAAGATGGCACCATGCACGGGTAGGTGCTGGCCGTCCGCAATGGCAAAGTTCACTCACTACCAATGGCGATTTCCATTGGAATCTTGGTCGGATTCCTACTGAGCGGACCCTAGGAGTCTTCGATTGAGAAACCAATGAAGATGAACACCATCACATGGGCCGATCTGGCCCGCCTCAAGAAGGCCGCCAAGGCGGCCAAAGCCACACTCCCCGACCTGACGCATATGCAACGGCTCAATGCCGTTGCCGCGGCCGAGTATGGAGTGCGCCACTTCCACGAGCTGGAGAAGCGCTACGAAGCGCAATTGGCCAGCCACGTGGACATGGACGGCGGTGCGCACCACTGCCGCTTCTGCTCCTTCACCTTTGATGGAAGGCTGCCCGCTGACATCAAGGCGCACAGCGAGCGGCATCAGCTCTTCGAGGAAGCGCAGGCGACGCTGGGCTTCGTGCCCATGCCGTACAAGGAGCGCGAGCAGGTCAAGCGCACCGGGTACGACTGGATGCGTTCGCCCGACCAGGGAACTCAGCGCCAAGGTGCGCTGGCTGTTCTGCTGTCCCACTTCGAGCGTTCGATGGAGCGCGCCGTTGACGGTGGGCGCTGGCACAAGCACCCGTACTTCGTGGAGTACCTGGCGTATGCGCTGCCCGGCGCTGCCTTTGTCCCTGAGTCGATCCGGCAGCGGCTCGCCAACGAGTTCGGCGAGCAGCCTGGGGTCATTCTGACCGGTTCGACGGACTGGCCGTCGCAGGCCGCCGTCAAGGTGACCCGTTCGACCCCAGATGCCGCTGCCTCTGTGCGGCTTCGCGAAAGCGTGTCGCAGGCGGCGAAAACTGCCGCAGAGGCGTCGATCGCTGCCTGACTGGTTCCTCCACGGAGGGGGAAACCCCCTCCAGAGCATGACGGTGTTTGCCACCGCCATGCTCCCATGTGGCACCTAGCCCACGCAGGCCAACCACCAAAGAGTGACCGATCCAGGCCTAACTGCCTGTGGCGTAAGGGGTTTTAGGCCGGTGCAGGTCCACAGCGGGGACTTGACATCGGACATTTTTCATGCCCGCCGGGCGAGGGGGGTGAGCCAAATCGGTTGCTGGCCCAAGTGCAGTGCGCGCAGAGTGCTATTTTTTTGCGGTGACTGCCCGGTCTACAGCACCACCGCCTGCGCGACCACGCGGTTGCGCCCGGCGTTCTTGGCCGCGTACAGCAGCCGGTCCACTGCGTGCACGAAGCCGGCGCAATCCTGGCCGGGCTGCGGCACCAGGCTGCCCGCGCCGATGCTGACCGTGACCTGCTGGCCGAAGGGTGAGCGGGCGTGGGGAATGGCCTGCTCCTGCAGCAGGCGGCGAAAGCGCTCGGCCACCTGCCGGGCGATGTCCAGGCCCACCTTGGGCAGCAGCACCACGAACTCCTCGCCGCCATAGCGCGCCACCAGGTCGTTGCACTTGTCGCAGACCTGGGCCAGCGCCTGCGCCACCTGGACCAGGGCCTGGTCGCCGGTCTGGTGGCCGTAGCAGTCGTTGAGCTGTTTGAAGAAGTCGATGTCCAGCACCAGCAGCGACAGCGGTGTCTGCGCGGTCTGGGCCTGGGCCCAGGCCTGCTCCAGCGCCTCGTCGAAACGGCGGCGGTTGGCCACGCGGGTCAGGCTGTCCTGGTAGGACAGGGCCTGCAGTTCGCGCTGCAGCGCCAGCAGCCTTTGCTCGGTCTGCTTGCGCTCGTGGATGTCGAAGATGAAGCCGACCAGGGCCTCGGTGCCGCCCTGCGCATTGCGCAGCACGTGCACCGTCTCGCGCACCCAAACATAGCGCTGGTCGGCCGTCAGCGCGCGGTAGTCGGCCTCGTGGTCAACGCCGGCCTGCGACAGCTCCACACAGCGGCGGACCACCTGGTCGCGCTCGTCGGGGTGGATGCGGTCGATCCAGTCCTGCACCGTGCCCCAGTCGTCGGTGCGCCAGCCCAGCAAGGCCTCGATCTGGGGGGCGACGTAGACGTAGCGCTGGCTGGCCCAGTCGATCTTCCAGGGGATGGCCTGGGTGGACTCCAGCAGCGTGCGGTAGATATCGTCCTGGTCGATGGGCTGGGGTGGGGGCAGCTGGGGCATGGGGCGCGACCTCCGGGCTTAGGCGCTGTGCTGCGGCGCCTGCGCGGTCGGGCGGCTTGCACCGTGGGCAGCGGGTTCCAGTACCAGCGGAAGGAGTCGTCGTTCTCGCGCAGCAGGGTCTGGGTGTGCACGCGGTCCTGGAACAGGTCGCCCCAGCAGACGCGTGCCGAGTTCCGGTTGTTGTGCAGGTCCACGCAGGGGGCCGTGGCGTTGTCGGGCTGCGCCGGCAGGAACACGCTCCAGCCCTGCGGGATCCACAGGTCGGCCATGCGGATGCGGCCTTCGGCGGGCCAGTAGCGCGCCACGCTCAGCACCAGGGGCTTGACCGGGTCGCAGGAGATGAAGAGGTGCGGGAAGTCGTGGTGTTCCAGGTCGGTGCAGATGGTGGTGCACAGGCGGTTTTGCGTGCCCTGGTAGGGCGACCAGTGGCCGGCAAACACGCCGTACTCCAGGTGCATGTGCTGCAGCTCGGGGAAGCGGCTGTCGATGCGCAGCCCCTGGCCGGGCTGGATGACGGTGATGCCGAAGGCGGCGGCATGCTCCGCGGTGGCCCACAGCGGCTCGAACACCACTTCCTCGGCGGCCAGGTCCAGCTCGTACTCCACGCCAAAGCCGGGCGACAGCTTGGTGTTGCGCAGGCCGCGCACGGTATAGGGGCGGCCGGCCCGGGCCTGGGGGTTGCAGGGCGCGGGCTGGATCCGCGTGGCCTCGGGGGGCAGCCGGTCCAGGTAGCAGTGCTCACCCCCAGCGTTGTAGAAGAACGGGGTGAGTTCCAGGCTCACGGTGCGCGATTGCAGCTCGCGGATCAGCAGCGGGGGATCGAAGTGGTCTTGCGTCATGGGTCCCAGCAGGGCGGCAAAGCGCTCGATCCTAGGGATTCCCGGTGACGGCCGCTATCGCGCACGGGGGGCGATCAACGGTCAAAAAGCACAAAATAGCTTATTGCTATTGAGTTTGGTGCTATGTTATTTGTTCGGCCAGCGGTCGTGCAGTTGCTCGCCGGTGTGGCGTGGCCGCATCCGCCATGCTGGCGCCGCCTGGTGCCGTGCGGCATGGGCCGGTCTGTGGCCGGTGACCGGCGGGGGCTCAGCGGTCGGCGCGCACCAGCTCGAAGGCGCTG
>NZ_JAZHFR010000127.1:0-6865 GCF_036541385.1 Comamonas sp. GCA5
CCGGCTGGCGGGGCGCAGCGTCCGGCCCCGGGTGGGCCGGCCCTGTTCCAGGCACCGTCCCGCAAGTCGGCGGACTGAGTTTTCACCGGGCCCGCGCCAGCCTCAACGCCGCTGGCAGGCAGGCCCCAGCCCCGTCGGGTTCAGGCCTTGGCCTGGGGCGCAGGGCGGGTACGGTAGAACTGCATGGGGAACTCTTGCATTTCCTTGGCATGCTGGTTCAGCACCGAGGGCTTCATCTTGCCGACCACGTGCATCTCGCAGGGCTTGCAGTCAAAGCGCAGGGTCAGCTTTTCCTTGCCGTTGATCAGCTGCAGCGGCTCGGCCTTGATCGTGCCCTTGACGCCGATCACGCCCTTGGCCTGCTTGGGGCACAGGCTCATGGAGTAGCGCACGCAGTGCTTGGTGATCATCAGACTGACTTCACCCAGCTCTTCCTTGCTCTCGTAGGCCGCATCGATCACCTTCACGCCGTGCTTGACGTAGAAGTCGTGCGCCTTCTGGTTGTAGACGTTGGCCAGGTAGCTCAACGTGTCTTCGGGGAAGGGCACGGGGGGCTCGACCGGTTTTGCACGCGGCAGGCGCACCAAGCCGGCCGCGCGCGCGGCTTCCAGCGCTTGCAGCGCATCGCGGCGCAGCTGGTTCAGGGCCGAGGCCGGCACAAACCAGGGCTGGGTGATGGAGAGGCTGATGTCGTGCACCGCAAAGATCGACGCGCCAAAGCGGCCCAGCTGCTCGCGCAGCGTGGCTTCGGCCTTGCTGGCATCGGTGGCGGCTTGGTGTTCCTGCGCAATCGTGGCTTGGCCCACCCAGCCGTCTTCGTCGGTCAGCGTCAGCGCAAAGCCGTCGGCGGTTTCCCGGAACTCGGCCCACAGGCCGATGCGGCGGTCGCTGGACTTCTTGTCCAGCATGCGCACCCAGTTCATGTCGCGGTTGCGGTTGACCTCCAGACCCTTGCGCAGGTCCTTGAAGCCGGCAATCGGGTCCTTGGGGAAAACGCGCCAGATGCCCTTTTTGGAATGCACGCTCTCGGCGCGGTTGATGTGCACGCCCACCAGTTCCTTTTGCAGGTCGTAGTAGCACAGGCCGTCGCCGTTGTTGAAGACGGCGGCCTTGTCGTGGCTCTCGAACTCGAACCACTTGTCGCCCACCTGCGTGACCCAGCCCACGGCGCGGCCGGGGGTCTTGGGCGTGTCGAAGGCGCCAATGTCGTCCTTGCGGCCATTGACGAAGTAGTCGGTGAACTCGCGGTTGAAGTTCTGGTCCGGATCGGGGGTGAAGGTGAAGGTGGTCGTGCCCGAGGACGAGCGCGCCAGCGGCATGTCCGAGAACTCCCGCTCTTCGATGATCTCGTCCAGGATTTTGCGGTAGTGGGCCGTGATGTTCTTCACATAGCCCATGTCTTTGTAGCGGCCTTCGATCTTGAAGCTGCGCACGCCCGCATCCACCAGCGCACGCATGTTGTCGGTCTGGTTGTTGTCCTTCATCGACAGCACGTGCTTCTCGTGCGCAATGATGCGGCCCTTGTCGTCCATGACCTCATAAGGCAGGCGGCAGGCCTGGTTGCAGTCGCCGCGGTTGGCGCTGCGGCCCGTGTGGGCGTGGGTGATGTAGCACTGGCCCGAATACGCCACGCACAGCGCGCCGTGGATGAAGTATTCGATGGTGGTGTGCGGGTCCAGCACATCGTGCACGGCCTTGATTTGCTTCAAGTCCAGCTCGCGCGCCAGCACGATTTGGCTCAAGCCCGCGTCTTGCAGGAACTTGGCCTTCTCGGGCGTGCGAATGTCGTTTTGTGTGGAAGCGTGCAACTGGATGGGAGGCAGATCCAGCTCCAGCAAACCCATGTCCTGGATGATCAGCGCATCCGCGCCGATGTGGTACATGTCCCAGGCCATCTTGCGCGCGCCTTCCAGTTCATCGTCGCGCAGGATGGTGTTGAGCGTGATGAAGATGCGGCTGCCGAAGCGGTGGGCGTGCTGGACCAGGCGCTCCAGATCGCGCGTCTCATTGCCTGCCGTGGCGCGCGCGCCAAAGCCGGGGCCGCCGATGTAGACGGCGTCCGCACCGTGGTTCACGGCTTCGATGCCGATTTCGGCATTGCGTGCCGGGGACAAGAGTTCGAGTTGGTGGGGCAGGAGAGACATAGGGGGCGAATTATCCCCGCACCGCCCTGGTTGGTGGCTGGCGGGGGGTATTGCCGTGGCCCTGCGCTGGCGTCCGGGGCTGCGCGGGCATCGCCTGCGCGCGGGTCCTGGCGCCAGGGCTGTCGCGACGGGCGGCGGAGAGGGCATACTTTCCCCAGCATCTTTTTGCCGTCGAGGCCGCCATGGACCTGCACTTCAACACCTACTACACCCTGATTAGTGCCGTCATCGTCTTGCTGCTGGGCAAGTGGCTGGTGGGGCACCTGCGGTGGCTGCGCAACTTCAACATTCCGGAGCCCGTGGCCGGCGGCCTGGTGGCCGCGGCCCTGTGCTACCTGCTGTATGCCGTGCTGGGTTACCGCCTGAGCTTCGACGGCGAGCTGCAGACGGCCTTCATGCTGGTGTTCTTTTCCTCCATCGGTCTGAGTGCCAACTTCTCCAAACTCAAGGAGGGCGGGCGCGCACTGCTCATTTTTCTGGTGGTGATTGCGGTGTTCATCGGGGTGCAGAACGCCGTCGGGGTCAGCCTGGCGACCCTGCTGGGGCTGGACCCGCTGGTGGGACTGATTGCCGGCTCCATGACCTTGCTGGGCGGCCACGGCACCGCCGGGGCCTGGGGCAGCGTGCTGGAGCGCGAACACGGCGTGCAAGGCGCCATGACCCTGGGCATGGCCTGCGCCACCTTCGGCCTGGTGATCGGCGGGCTGGTCGGCGGGCCGCTGGCCAAGTGGCTGATCCGGCGCCACCAGTTGCAGGGCCCGCCCGCGGCGCCCGGCAGTGCGGACAGCCTGGTGGATGCGGCGGCGTACAACTTCGAGTCGCCGCGCAAGACGCGGCTGATCACCACCGACGCGACCATCGAAACCCTGGCCCTGTTTGCCGGCTGCCTGGCCTTCGCCCAACTGATGACGGGGGTGACCGCCGGCATGGCGTTCCAGCTGCCGACCTTCGTCTGGGCACTGGCCGGCGGGGTGCTGATCCGCAACACGCTGGACTATGTGTTCCGCTTCCAGGTGTTTGACCGCGCCATCGATGTGTTCGGCAATGCGGCACTGTCCCTGTACCTGGCGATCGCCTTGCTGTCCCTCAAGCTGTGGGAGCTGGCCGATCTGGCCGGCCCGCTGGTGGTGATCCTGGCTGCCCAGACGGTGGCCATGCTGGTCTATGTGGCTGCTGTGACCTTTCGCGCCATGGGGCGCGACTACGACGCCGCCGTGCTGTGCGCGGGCAATTGCGGCTTCGGCATGGGTGCCACACCCACGGCCGTGGCCAATATGCAGGCCATCACCAACCAGTACGGTCCATCGCACAAGGCGTTCCTGATCGTGCCCATGGTGGGGGCCTTCTTCATCGACCTGCTGAATGCGGTGTTCCTGCAGACGCTGATCAAGCTGCTGGGCTGAGCCCGGCCCCGGGCCACGGGATAATGCGCGCCTATGAATGCTGCCCGCCCTGACCACGCCCATTGGATGCGCCATGCCCTGCGTCTGGCGCAGCAAGCCGCCGCCGCCGGCGAGGTGCCGGTGGGCGCGGTGGTCGTCAAGGACGGGCAGATCGTGGGCGAGGGCGCGAATGCGCCGCTGGCCAGCGGCGACCCCACCGCCCATGCCGAGATCCTGGCCCTGCGCGACGCTGCCCGGCGCCTGGGCAACTACCGGCTCGATGGCTGCACCCTGTATGTGACGCTGGAGCCCTGCACCATGTGCAGCGGCGCCATGCTGCACGCGCGGGTGGAGGCTGTGGTCTACGGCGCGGCCGAGCCCAAGACCGGGGCTGCGGGCTCGGTGCTCGATGTGTTTGGCTATCCCGCCATCAACCACCAGACCCGGGTGGAGCGCGGTGTGCTGGCGCAGGAGTGCGCGGCCGTGCTGGCGCAATTCTTTCAGCAGCGCCGGGCGCAGCACAAAGCGGTGGCCCTGGCCAAGCACCCGCTCAAGGACACGGCGCTGCGCCACTCCGACGGTGCGTTCGCCGATCTGCCGCACTGGCCCTATGCCCCGCAGTGGCGCAGCGACCTGCCATCCCTGGCGGGCCTGCGCATGGCCGTGGTGGACGAAGGACCGCACGATGCCCCGGTGACCTGGCTGTGCCTGCATGGCGCCGCCAGCTGGGGTTATGCTTTTGCTCACGGGCTGCCGGGGCTGCTGCAGGCCGGCCACCGCGTGGTGGTGCCCGATCTGCCGGGCTTTGGCCGTAGCGACCAGCCCAAGCGCGAGCAGGCCCACAGCGCCGCCTGGCACGTCCAGGTGCTGCAGGAGCTGGTCGAGCACCTGGACCTGCGCCAGGTGGTGCTGCTGGGCGCGGGCGATGGCGCCCGCCTGGGGCTGGCCGTGGCCCAGGCCCTGCCCGGGCGCTGGCGGGGGGCCTGGCTGATGGATGCCTGGCCCGATGCCAGTCCACCGCCCGCCCTGGCCGCATGGCTGCAGGCCGCAGCCCGCAAGCCGCGCTGGGACGTGGCCCAGGGCATGGAGCAAGCGGGTTTTGGGCCTTCAGCGCAGAGTGGGTCTGCGCCACTAGCTATCCCTTTTGCACAGCCGGGGCACCGTGCCGCGCTCCAGGCTTGGCCCCGGGTGCAGGCACAGCTGCCGCCCGTGCCGCAGGCGCTGCTGGCCGGCTGGCTGGCGCAGGGGCGCTGTCGCATCAGCCACAGCCGCAGCCATCCACTGGTGCCGGAGCCGGCCTGGCGCCAGGCCTGGCTGGCCGCCGTGCCGGCCCTGGCGCAGCACCCGGAGGCGCTGGTACAGACCCCAGTGCCGCCTCTGGTTCCGGCGCAGGCGGCAGCCAGCGTGCAGTGGGCTATGGAATACTTTGGGCCTACAGCGAAGACGCCCGTCTAGCCAGACCGACCCCCAACCCATCTACGGAGCATGCCACCCCCTGGTGGCATGGAACGCTTTGGCGCATTCCACCAAGAAGAACACCCCCGCCACGCCCGCACACGACCACGATCACGATCACGACCCTGCCTGCTGCGGCGGGCAGGCGGGCTGCGGCCATGACCACGCCGAGGCCCATGCCCACGGCGCGCAGTGCGACCACGATCACCACCACCATGCCCCGGGCGAGGACTGCTGCGGCCACGACCACAGCCACGGGCCCAAGCACATCTACGTCTACTCCCCCTCGGGCGCGGTGCGCGACAAGGCCGCGTTCCGCCGCGCCATCAAGCGCCTGCAGGCCCAGGGCCACGAGGTCGAGGTGGACACCGATGCACTGAGCAGCCACCTGCGCTTTGCCGGTGACGACGCCACGCGTATCGCCGCCATCCACCGCGCAGCGGCCAGCGGCGCCGATGTGGCCCTGATCAGCCGCGGTGGCTATGGGCTGACGCGCATCTTGCCTGGCATCGACTACGCCGCCGTGGCGCAGAGCATTGCCCGTGGCACGCAGTTCGTCGGCCTGAGCGACTTCACCGCCTTCCAAAACGCCTTGCTGGCGCAGACCGGCGCCACCACCTGGGCCGGGCCGGCGCTGATCGCCGACTTTGGCCCGAAGGACGGGGTGGACGACATCCTGCAGGACTGCTTTGACGACCTGCTCTACGGCCATGGCGAAGGGGCCGGCTGGCGCATGCCCAAGCAACCGGCGGGCGCCGTGCCCGAGGATTTCTACGTCGATGGCGGCGCCACCCTGTGGGGCAGCAACCTGGCCGTGCTGGTTTCGCTGCTGGGCACGCCCTATTTCCCGCAAGTGCAGGGCGGCATCCTGTTCCTGGAGGACGTGGGCGAGCACCCCTACAAGATCGAGCGCATGCTCACCCAACTGCTGCACGCCGGCGTGCTGGCCCAGCAAAAGGCCATCGTGTTCGGCCAGTTCACCGAGTTCAAGCTGACCCCGCACGACAAGGGCTACAAGCTGCAAAGCGTCATCGACTGGCTGCGCAGCCAGTTGCGCATTCCCGTGCTGCAAGGCCTGCCGTACGGCCATGTGGCCACCAAGGTGCTGCTGCCCGTGGGCGCGCCGGTGTCGCTGTCGGTCGAAGGGCGCGATGCCCTGATCTACTGGGGCCACACGCACTGAGGGCGCACGGCCCCCACGCCGGGGGCGCACCAGGGGGCAGGTGGCGGCGGCCGGCGCTCGTGCGCGGCGTGTGCCATGCCGGGTCCGGGTGGGGCAGGCGGAATGCGCCCCGGCAAGAGATTGTTTTCGTAGCTGTCAGCGCTTGCTGTATCAGCGTTGGAGCCTGATTGGGCTTGTGATGGGTTAAAGAGGAAAGCCATGGGCAAAGCCGCCTTGGAATGGACGGACGCGATGCTGGCGCAGCTGGGCACCGACAAGGATGCCGTGCTGGCCGAACGCTGGGGCACCACGGCCAAGACCGTGAACCTCAAGCGCAACGCCCTGGGCATTCCGGCCTTCGGCCATGTGCAGTGGACGCCCGAGATGGAAGCCGCCCTGGGCACCGACAGCGATGCCGAGCTGGCGCGGCGCTGGGGGCTGAGCAAGGCCAGTGTGGTGGCTAGGCGCCAGCAGCTGGGCGTGGCCTCGCGGTCCGAGCAGCAGGGGGCGGGCTTTGTCTGGACCCCGCAAGCCGTGGCCCTGCTGGGCACGGCCTCGGACGCCAAGGTGGCGCAGCAGCTGGGGCTGTCGCGCCTGACCGTGTACCACGCGCGCATGGCGCGTGGCATTCCCGCCGCGCACGCCGCAGTCGCCAGACGCTTAGCCCGGCAGGCCGCCGCGCCGCGACCGCGTGAGGGCGCTGTGGCGGGCGGGCTGCGGCT
>NZ_JAZHFR010000128.1:0-6730 GCF_036541385.1 Comamonas sp. GCA5
CGCGCCGACGGCGGCACCGGCCATCGCGCCCGCGCCGAGCTGGGGCGCGCCGGACACAAGGCCCGTGGCGATGCCGGGGCCGAAGATCCCGAGCGCGAGCAAGGTGAGCGAGGCCAGCATGATGACCAGCGCGTGGTCGATGTTCGGCTCGGCGGGGTGGACTTGGAACTGCGCGAACAGGCCCGAGCCGATGCCGACGATCACAGCCAGCACCAGCACTTTGATGCCAGCGGCCACGACGTTGCCCAGCACCTTCTCGGCGAGAAAGCTGGTCTTGTTCCACAGCGCGAACGGCACCAGCACGAACCCGGCGAGCGTGGTCAGCTTGAACTCGATCAGCGTGATGAAAAGCTGGATCGCCAGCACGAAGAAGCACAGCACCACGACCAGCCACGCGAGGAACATCACCACGATGGGATCGAGATTGGCGAACACCTCGGGGAAGCCCGCCATCTCGCCGATCTGCTCCAGAATCGGCGCCCCGGCGTCGATGCCGGTCTTGGCGAGCCGGCCCGGCTGCAAGAAGTTCTCCATCGTGATGGCCGAGCCGGTGGCGGTGATGCCCAGCCCCGCGAACGAGCGGAACACGATGCTGGCCAGCCAGTTGAAGTTGTTGAGGATGTAGGCGAAGGCACCGACGTAGAGCACCTTGCGCAGCAGCTTGGCGATCACGTCATCGCCTTGGCCGGTGGCGTGGCTCATGGCCCAATACAGCCCGGCGATCGTCATGTCGATGACGATCAGCGTGGCCGTGAGGAACGCCACTTCGCCGCGCAGCAGCCCGAAACCCGAGTCGATGTAGGTGGCGAAGGTGTTGAGGAACTGGTCGATGATGGTCACGTCATTCATGGCGTGCCCTCCGGTTCCTCGAAGCTGGGCGGGATCGGCGGCAGGTCGGCCAGCGTCTGGTATTCATCCGGCCCGGCCTCGCCGGAAAAGAAGCGCCGCCGGAAGGCTTCGGCGGCGGCGCGGCAAGCGTCCTCGCCCGTGGCCTGCCGGTCGGCCGCGCATTGCGCGCGCAATGCCTTGAGCCGCACGCGATCGGCGGCCAGGGCATCGGCGAGGTTGTCGGCCGGCTGCTCGCCGCAAGCGGCCAGCAGCACGGCACCAAGGACGAGGACGCATCGCATGGCGGCCTCCTGTCAGTCGCGGTAGAAGTTGACGGACTGCGGCGTGTACGGCGTGCCTTCCCCGAGGAAGCGCCGCCGCACTTCGCGGGCGCGCTCGGTGGCCGCCGCCTGCCGCGCCAGTTCCAGCGAGGCGGCCCGGTCTTGCGTGATCTGGAGCCGCTGCGACTGGATCGACTGCTTGGCCTGCAAGGCGAGCAACTGGTTCATGGCCTGCATCGCCTGCAACGCGCCTTGCGCCGACTGGCTCTTGCCGACCAGATCGGCCAGCACGCTTTCGTCTTCGCCCAGGTTCTGCGACACCTGCGCCTGCATCTGCATGGTGGTCTGCAAGCCGCCCAGCGTGTTCTTCCACCGCTCCTGGGCGTCGCGGTACATCTGGTCGCCGCTGACGGTGGCGGCGTACTGCTCCGGGTACAGGCGGGCAAACTCCCGATCCAGATTCGTCACGTCGTAGGCCAAGCCTCGGGCCTGGGCGATCAGCCGCTCGGTCGTCGCCAGGTTGGCGCGCAACTGGCCGACCACGCTGGATGGAAGGCTGGCGAGGTTGCGCGCCTGGTTCATCAGCATTTGCGCTTCGTTCTGGAGCTGGCGAATCTGGTTGTTGATCTGCTCCAGCGTGCGGATCGCGGTCATCGTGTTCTGCACGAGGTTGGTGGGGTCGATCACGACCCATTGCGCATGGGCAGTGGCGGTGCAAAGCATGGCCGCGATGGCAGCGGCGACAAGGCGCTTCTTCATGGCAGGATCTCCTGTGGTTGGTCAGCGAGGGAATCCGGCGCGAGGCCGGGGAACGAGGGCAGCAGGTCAGCCGCCCAATCGAGGCCGCGATGGCGCAGCCAGGCACCCGCGAAGCCGGGCGTGCCGGCGTCCAGCAGCACGCGGTCTATGTCGCGCTGGTCTTGCGGCGTGGAAGCGCCCGCGAAGGCCAGCGTCGCCGCCCCCAGGTCGAGGTCGAACAGGCGGTTGCCGAGGCGGGATTGGTAGTAGTAGTCGCGCTTGGGTTGCGCGGTGGCGACGATCTCGATCTGGCGCGAGTTCAACCCGAAGCCCTCGTAGATCGTGCGAATCTGCGGCTCGGTCGCCTGCGGGTTCGGCAGGAAGATGCGGCTTGCGCAGCTCTCGATGATTGCGGGCGCGATGCTCGAATCCTTAATGTCCGCGAGCGACTGCGTGGCGAAGATCACCGACACGTTCTTCTTGCGCAGCGTCTTGAGCCACTGGCGGATGCGCGCGGCAAACACTGGGTCATCCAGGAACAGCCACGCTTCATCGAGGATCAGCAGCGTGGGAGCGCCATCAAAGCGTTCGTCAAAGCGCGCAAAGAGGTAATGCAGCACGGCCATGACGGCGGCCTTGCTGTGCATCAGCTCCTCCATCTCGAAACCCTGCACGTCCGCCATGCCCAGCCGGTCGTGGTCGGCATCCAGCAGCTTGCCGTGCGCGCCGCCCAGCACATAGGGCGCGAGCGCCTGGCGCAGCGCGTTCGATTGCAGCAGCACCGACAGGCCGGTCATCGTGCGCTGCTCGACGGGCGCACCGGCCAAGCTGCCCAGCGCCGACCAGATGGCGGCTTTCTCGTCCGGGCCGACTGCTACGCCTTCATGCAGCAAACGGCCTTCGATCCATTCGGCGGCCCAGGTGCGGTAGCCTTCGCGGTCAATGCGGGCGAGCGGCTGGAAGGCGATTTCGCCGTCCGTGCCCAAGTCGTAGTGCTCGCCGCCAAGCCCGAGGATCGTGGCGCGCATCGAACGCCCCATATCGAACGCGAAGATGCGCGAGCCGAGGTAGCGGCGGAACTGCATCGCCAGCGTGGCGAGCAGCACTGACTTGCCCATGCCCGTCGGGCCGGCCACCAGCATGTGGCCCACGTCGCCATCGTGCGTGACCAAGCGAAACGGTGTGGCGCCATCGGTGCGCGTCACGATGAGAGGCGGGCCGTCCAGATGCGCGTTGCGCTCGGGGCCGGCCCACACGGCCGACACCGGCATCATGTGCGCCAGGTTCAGCGTCGAGACGATCGGCTGGCGCACGTTGGCATAGGCGTTGCCGGGGAGCGAGGACAGCCACGCATCCACGGCATTGAGCGTTTCGGAGATGGTCACGAAGCCCCGGCCCTGGATGACGCGCTCCACCATGCGCAGCTTCTCGTCGGCTGCGGCCGGGTCGGCATCGAGCACCGTCACCGTGGCGGTGAGGTAGCCGAAGGCGACTTGATCACTGCCCAGCTCCTGCAACGCGGCATCGGCATCGGTCGCCTTGTTCGAGGCATCCGTGTCCACCAGCGGCGACTCCTGTTGGAAGATCGTTTCGCGCAGCAGCGCGATGACGTTCTTGCGCTTGGCGAACCACTGGCGGCGCAGGCGGGCGAGGTCTTTTTCCGCCTCGGATTTGTCCATGCAGAGGAAGCGCGTACTCCAGCGATACGCAAATCCGAGGCGGTTGAGGTCGTCCAGAATCCCCGGCCAAGTGGAAGTCGGGAAGCCCCGCACCGACACCACGCGCAGGTGCTGATCGCCCAGCATGGGTGCCAGTCCACCGACCAGCGCGCAGTCGGTCAGCAGCGCGTCGATATGGAACGGCACTTCGGGCACCGCCAGCGAATAGCGCCGCGTCGAGATGGTGGCGTGCAGGTAGGTCAGCGTCTGGCTGTCATCGAGCCAGGCGATTTCCGGCATCACGCCATCGAGCAGGTCGAAGACGCGATCGGTCTCCGCCACGAAGGCATCGAGCCGGCCGCGCCAATCCACGCCTTCGGTGGGCCGGTTCTCGTACAGCATCCCCGCCGCTCGGGCGCGCGACTCCTCGGGCGGTAGGTACACCAGCGTCAGGTGATAGCCGCTCTCGAAGTGGTTGCCCGAGTCCTCAAAGGTGGCGCGGCGTTCCTCGTCCACCAGCCATGACAAGGCTTCTGGGAACTCCGAGTGCGGATAGTCGGCGGCAAGCCGGCGCTCGGCTTCGATGAACAGCGCCCAGCCCGATCCCAGCCGGCGCAGCGCATTGTTCAAGCGCGCCGACGTGGCGATCAGCTCGCCTTGCGTGGCACTGTCGAGGTCAGGCCCGCGAAACCGGGCCGTGCGCTGGAAACTGCCGTCCTTGTTCAAGACGACACCCGGCGCGACGAGCCCGGCCCACGGCAGCCAATCGGCGAGCAAGGCCGGGCGCTGGCGGTATTCGGCGAGGTTCAGCATGGCGGCGTCCCCTCACACGTCCAGCAGCGGGCGGTGCTTGATGTGCCGGGCGAACACGGCCATGAACTGCGGATCGACGCGCGCACCCCATACCGCCAGCGAATGGCCGACGATCCAGAGCACCACGCCAGGAATCCACAGTTGCAGGCCCAGCCCGACGGCGGCGGCCAGCGTGCCGTTGGCAATCGCCACGGTGCGCGGTGCGCCGCCCAGCAAGATCGGCTCGGTGAGCGAGCGATGCAAAGGCACCTCGAACCCGGCCGCGAAGCTATCCGGGCCGCTCATACGACAGCCCCGCCCGAGAACGAAAAGAACGACAGGAAGAAGCTCGAAGCCGCGAACGCGATGGACAGGCCGAACACGATCTGGATCAGCTTGCGAAAGCCGCCCGACGTGTCGCCGAAGGCGAGCGCGAGGCCCGTGGCAATGATGATGATGACCGCGACGATGCGCGCCACCGGCCCCTGAATCGACTCCAAGATCGACTGCAACGGGCCTTCCCAGGGCATCGAGGAACCAGCGGCCTGCGCGGTGCCGGCCAGGAACAGCAGCAGCGCGGCCAGCAGCAGCCCTCGCCCCGCAGGGCGGGCCAGGCAGCGCAGCCGTGCAAGGCGCAAAGCCGGATTTACGGAAACACGGAAAGCAGGAATGGTCATCTGCGTCATAGCAGTTCTCCAGGTTGGTCAGGGGACGAGGAAGTCGCCGCAGCGGGTGCGGCATCAGGGATCGGCGGCAGCTCGGGAAACGGCGTTTCCAGCGCGTCCACCAGTTGGTAGCCCACGCCGTCGAAGCCGACGATGCGGGCGATGTTCTCGATGCGGCGCTTGCGTCCGCGCCCGGCGATCTGGATCACCACGTTGACCGCCTCGGCGATCAGCGCACGCGGCGGATTCACCGCCACTTCGAGAATCAGTTGCTCCAGGCGCAGCAACGCGCCCAGCGCGGAGCCGGCGTGGATCGTGGCGACGCCGCCGGGGTGGCCGGTGCCCCACACCTTGATGAGATCCAGCGCCTCGGCACCGCGTACCTCGCCGACGACGACGCGATCAGGTCGCAGGCGCATGGACGAGCGCACCAGCTCGGTCATGGACACCACGCCGGAGCGCGTGCGCAGCGGAACGTGGTCGCGGGCCGCGCATTGCAGCTCCACCGTGTCTTCGAGCACCAGCACGCGGTCGCCCGTGGCAGCTATCTCGGCCAGCAGCGCGTTCGCCAAGGTCGTCTTGCCGCTGCTGGTGGCCCCCGCGATCAGGACGTTCTGGCGCTCGCGCACGGCGCGCACCAAAAAGCCCGCCTGGGCGGCGGTCATCATTCCGTCCACGACGTACCGCTCCAGCGGGATCACGCCGATGGCGCGCTTGCGCAGCGCGAAGGCCGGCCCCGGCGCGGCTGGCGGCAGGATGCCCTCGAAGCGTTCACCGGTTTCGGGCAGTTCGGCGGACAGCAGCGGCTGGCCGCGATGCACCTCCGCGCCGACGTGGGCCGCGACCAGGCGGATGATTCGCTCGCCATCGGCTTCGGGCAGCTCCACGCCCATAGGCGCGCGGCCCGACGACAGGCGATCCACCCAAAGGGTGCGGTCAGGGTTGAGCATGATTTCCACCACGTCGGGGTCTTCGAGCGCGGTGGCGATCAGCGGCCCCATTGCCGTGCGCAGCATCTGGATGCGCCGGTCGAGCGACGTGGCACTCATGGATTGGGAAACGGCGCTCATGACGCACGCTCCTGCGCATCGGCGGCTGCCGCCGCGTCCTCCATCCGCACCGAATCGGGATGCAATTCCTCCACCACGTCGCGCACCAGGCTGCGCCCACGCATCAGGTGGCGGCCAAGCTGCTCGGTGAACTGCTCGAAACGCGCCTTGCCCAAGGCGCGGGCCGCCTCTTGGTGCGCCTCGGGAACCGGCGTGCTGACGGTCAGGTAGTAGCGGATGAACAGCGCCAGCGTCTCGATGGCGATGCTCTGGTCGCGCTCCATTCGCTCGGCCTGGCGCGAGAGGCGATCAAGGCGCTTGGCGATGGCCGCCTCGCGCTGGTCGGCCGCGTCCGGCGACAGCCAGGACGCCAAGGCAGCGGCGACGATGCTGGACTTGGACACGCCTTTCTTGGCGGCCAGTTCATCGAGCCGCTGGGCGTGCTCGGGCTGGATAAAGAGGTTCAGGCGATAGTGGCTCATAGCTCGATTCCGTCGTTGGGGTCGAGGGACGCCAGCCGGGCCGTGCGCTGCATGGCCGGATCAAGCTGGCGAGGAAGGGGAAGCGGCAGGTCGTCGTCGTCATCGAGCAGGCCGAGGTCGGCCGCGGGCGCGGCCAGCTCGGGGTCGTAGGCGACGGCCTCAGTTTAGCTCGGGCTGACGGCGCGGGCCGCCGTCGTCGGCCGACGCCCGGAAGCCTTCGGCGGCATCGGCCGCAGG
>NZ_JAZHFR010000129.1:0-6511 GCF_036541385.1 Comamonas sp. GCA5
GGCTGTGCTTGCGTCGGGATTTGATGGTCATAGATCTCTCCAGGTTCGGCCTGTTGTCAGGTCATTTTTACGGGGAAAGATCTCGCTTAGCTAGCTGTTCAAAAAACTGGAACCACTTCTCCAGTGGAGTTTTGCTCCTGAGTGCGCAGTTGCTGCCATTCATCTGAAATCGTTTTCCAATCTACCGTGCGTTCGAGCGTCTCACCAGAGCTGTCCTTGCCCGACCACACCGCCCAAAAATCAGGGTCATCCGATTTTGGTCGTTGATTCTCAGATAGCGCGTTCATCTGAACTAAGACAGGCAACTCCGATGCCCAGCCGAGCAGGATGGCATGTCGAGAAGGTAGCGAGGGTAAGTCACGTAGCAGGCCGCGCAGGTTGTCGGGAAGCAGTTTGTGAACCAGTGCCTGGTCGCGGTCGTTACTAATACGGTGCAATAGGTAGCTGTTGCATTGGGACAGCACGGTTGGCGACAACTCGCTTGGTCGCTGTGAGGACAGCACCAAGCCTAGGCCGAATTTACGCCCCTCTCTGGCAATCTTCTCAAATACTTGGCAGCAGATTGCAGCTGAACTCTGGTTTTCTGAGTCATCCTGGTAGCGCTTGATAAAGGTATGCGCTTCTTCCATCACTAGCACGGTGGGCAAGGTCTTGCCATGGTGTAGCTTGCGGTAGCGCTGGAGCGCCTCCAGTGTCATGCGGGCGATCACAGCCGTGATGACGTGCACTACCTCTGCGGGTACCAGCGAGAGGTCGATGACTGTAACTGAACCGTTGGATGCCTGGTTATCGCCGATGTAGTTGCGCAGCCAGTCTTCCAGCGTGAGGTCTTGGGCTACGCCCGAGACGATCTTCATACGGCTGTCGGAGAGCAGTGTGCGAATGCGCATTTGCATCGTCTCAACGTACTCTGAGACGCCGAGCAGCTCCGCAGTGGCTTCAACGCTGCGGAGAAACTGGTCACCAGTAAAGGGGCGCGGCACATCAGCGTCGATGGGCAGGACGTCGGTGTCGCTGCCTCCAAATGCAGCATGTGCATTTCTTGCTTTTTCCAGTAATCTATTGACCTCGCCAAGCGTGAAGTCGAGGTGACTGTTCCTTTCTTCGCGGGCTTTGCAAAGAGTAAGAATCTCAGACCTAAATGAGGTCAGCGCCTGTTTTTCAGTCACTGTAAAGCTGTCGTCTTCTTTCAGCTCTTCTTGCCATTTGCGAATCTTTTCCAGAAAGTTTTTGTTCTTTGGAAATTTGTCCCATGGACTGCCGCTATTCCGTTCAATTTGAGTGATGCTGACCAGCGTGCGAAGATAGCGGCGCATCTCATGGCTAGGCGTCACGGAGACGCCGAAGACGCCATCACGAACCGATCGCAGTGCCTGCACTAAGGTTGGACGCTGGGTTTTGGCACTGGCCTGGGTAAAGGCTCCCCATTCGGCACTGTTCCAGAACCACAGTGGAATCTGCAGCTGTTCAACACCCGCTCCGGGCTCGATGGCAAAAACCCTCACCTGGCTCATGTCGCGGAAGGTGTTGGCGTACTCGCCATTAGGATCGAGCACTATGAAACGTGCATTGGGGTCAGCCCCACCACGCGCCTTGCGAGCCTCGTCCATTGACCAACGTATCAAGCCTGCAACTGAGCAGGACTTTCCACTGCCGGTGTTTCCCAGCACTGCTAGATGTCGGCCGAAAAGGCGATCTGGGTCAATTCGGACCTCAGCATTCGCAGCCAATGGACTGGTGCCAATCAGCACATGGCGGTTATCGCCGGACTCCACGATAGCGCGAAGTTGGTTTTGCGTAGGCAACAATACAGCATCACCAACAGTCGGGTAGCTCTCGACACCGCGTCGGAAGCGATAGACGTAGTTACCATCCACGTCTTTGGTCTCGTAAGCCAGTACACCCAGCGGGTTGAGGCTCATCTTGCGCATAGGATAGGGCAAATCCACTAGGCCAGAGTCGTGCACTCCCTTGAGCTTGGGATATTGCGAGCGCTCGATGGTAATCCACTCAATCTGAGCGACCAAATGCCCATCGTCGCTGGGAATCAACACATAGCCGTTGATACGCGGGAAAGGACGTGGCATTCCGGTATTGAGCGCTACGCCATCGGGAGCATCGATGTCGAGCAATACCTTGATTTCATCGGGCGAGACAAAGTCGATAGTGCCGATGCGTAGCGAGTCGGCGTAGGCTAGTGGTGACAAGCTCATATCAGATCACTCCCGTCAGAAGCATCTGACTCAGGCATTGAGCGCTTGGCAGGCAATGGCTCTGTCCCCATGCGCTGTTTCAGTAGCTCGCTCATTCGGAAGGTGGTCTTGTCGATAGCAGACTTGGGCAGGTAGTGCTCAGTCAGAGTAGTCAGGTCTGCCAACGCAGGACCAATCAACAGGCTGATCTGAGATGGGCGACCCAATTCCTGATAGGTCTGCAAGATGCGGCCCAGTGGGTCGTCGAAAGAAATCACCACCAGATGCGTTGAAGGAATAGTGAGCATGTCGCGGATGACCCGGTTGATGTGCTCATCACCAAAGCTGTAGCCGTAGGTCACCAAAGTACTGTTCGGGCGGCAGACCGCAGCCGCAAGGTCGCGGAACAGCTCCACATATGGGTAGTCAGCGGTTTCCCTGTCCTTTGCGGCGTTGGGGTAGATCATTAGCTCGTGCGCTGACGCTCCACAAAGACCAGGTGCATGCAAATAAGGCTCAACGCTGGCGGCCCCAAACGGCAAACCGATACGGCGAATGTCTTTGCCCGTCTGCATCCAGTCCACAGAGCCGTGCAGCTTGGTGTAGCGCGCAACACCCTCCAGATAGCGAGGCTCACCACGGATACCGGGCGGGTTGTAGTGCATGTCCAGATCCAGCCGTGATGACCGGAAGATTGGCATCAGCTTGCCCAAGAATCGATCCAGCAGGTGTAAGCCAGCCAACTCAGCCCCTACTTCGATCAACCGGTCATAGTTGGTAGTAAAAATGTTTAGGCGGTCACGCACACCTGTTCGACAGGCGAAACTCATCAGGAAGGTGACAAGGGTGTTGAATGCCTGCTCACGCTTATCGTTTCCTGCAGTGGCAATGCCTGCCTCGCTCGCCAGGATTGACTGAGCGAAGGCATTCATGCCAGTTTGAAGCTCTTTGCGCAGGGACTCGGACTCGCTGTTCTTCTGAAGAATTTCTAGGCCACGCAGCAATTCGTTGGCAACTCGTAGTTGATCTTCCAGATTTCCCTTCTCGCGCCCAGCCGCTTCAGAAGCCTTTCCTGCAGCTTGATCGATTTCGGCCTGATGGTTACTCAGTGTCAAGGCCCCCATGCCAGCAGCACCTTTGCCCGTGGCCAAGTAATGCACTGCATGGGTCAACCCCGATCCGGCAAGCAGCGACAGATGCTCTGACTGGAACAGTGATGTCAGCCAAGGTTCAATTCGATTGCGAAGTTCCTTATGACCAAATTTTTCACCATTTAGCCAAGAAGTTTGCAATCCATTCAGAAGTTCAAATGACTCACCATCCGCCGTGAACGACAGTGGCTTAGGGTCGTCTCGAGTCTTGAGCGTATTTATCGACATTTTCTCTCCCTCAGAACGACCATCTTAGTTCAGCAGAAAAACTGCATTTTGCGATCAGTCGCTCAGGGTGGAGTTCAGGTGGCCCAGGCACCCCCTTCACAGGCTCAAGGCCCTTCTGACTGTTGGTGGGGCATGATCAGGGCGCAGGGTCTAGGCTGGGGCTTTTAAATCAATGAGATAGCAGCGGAATGCACGCAACCACCGTAGGTTCAGGCGCAAATGCCGGTACCATTCCAAGAGAATGAACTGCTCCCTCCATAAAATATGAATGCGGTCGAAATCGAGGCAGCCGTATCGGATCTCGCTGCCCAACCCTTTGACGCTGCTGAATTTCCCTACGCTTTCCTAGCTGCCTTTGGCAACAAGGAAACTACGCTCAAGCGTCTTCGCACAGGAAACAACAACACCTCAGATGTGCCTGGCGGTGTTCTTCTGCGCAACAACATTCACATTGCTGTGTGCGATGCTGGCACTGTGGGCAACATGCTCCACACTCTGCGAGACAGCCCTGCCACAAGCAAGGCAAAAGCCAAGTTCATCTTGGCGACTGACGGTCAGACGCTGGAAGCCGAAGAGCTGATCAGCGGCGAGACCATTGCCTGCGCTTTTGAGGACTTCCCGAACCACTTCGGGTTCCTACTGCCGCTAGCGGGTATTTCCACGATCAAGGAGATCAAGGACAACCCCATCGACGTTCGAGCCACAGGGCGGCTGAACAAGCTCTACGTCGAACTGCAGCGTGAGAACCCTGACTGGGCCAAGGAAGAACGGCGCAGCGACATGAATCACTTCATGGCTCGGCTGGTGTTCTGCTTCTTTGCCGAAGACACTGACATCTTCAATGGCAAGGGCCTGTTCACCCAGACGGTGGACCAGATGAGCGCGAACGACGGAAGCAACACCCATGAGGTGCTTTCTCAAATCTTTCGTGCCATGAACATCAAGGTGGCCGAGCGTGCCAACGCTGATCCGCGCCTACCCAATTGGGCCAACGGCTTTCCGTATGTCAACGGGGGCCTGTTTTCCGGCAGCACAGAAGTGCCACGATTCACACGCATGGCCCGTACGTACCTGATGCATGCGGGTGCATTGAGCTGGCGCGAGATCAACCCCGACATCTTCGGCAGCATGATCCAGGCAGTTGCTGATGATGATGAGCGCGGCGCTTTGGGTATGCACTACACCAGCGTGCCCAACATCTTGAAGGTGCTGAACCCGCTGTTCTTGTACGACCTGCAAGCTGCGTTGGCCGATGCTGGTGACAACGAACGCAAGCTGCTGAACCTGCGCAAGCGCATGGCCCGCATCCGGGTGTTTGACCCTGCCTGCGGATCGGGGAACTTCTTGGTCATCGCGTACAAGCAGATGCGCGAGATCGAGGCGGAGATTAATCGACGGAGGAATGAGCTTCATTTGCGGAGCGAGATACCGCTGACCAATTTTCGGGGAATCGAGCTACGCGACTTCCCTGCTGAGATCGCACGCTTGGCGCTCATCATTGCGGAGTTCCAGTGCGATGTGCTCTATCGGGGGCAAAAGGATGCGCTGGCTGAGTTCTTGCCGCTTGATGCGCAGAACTGGATCGTGCGTGGGAACGCGCTACGGTTGGACTGGTTGGCCATCTGCCCGCCCACAGGCACTGGTGTCAAGCTCGTGGCGAACGATCTCTTCGACACGCTGCTAGATCAAAAAGAAATCGATTTTGAGAACGAAGGTGGGGAAACGTATATCTGCGGCAACCCACCTTATAAAGGAAACGCCAAAAAAACTGCTGAGCAAAAGAGCGACATGTGCGATCTGCTCGACAAGAGAATTGACGGCTGGGGGTTGTTTGACTATGTTTGCGGCTGGTTTTTTAAGGCCCACGAGTACGCAAAGCATACGCAGGCCAAGTTCGCTTTCGTAGCCACCAACAGCGTCTCCCAAGGACAGCATGTCACTGGCTTCTGGAAGTCGCTTTTTGCAGACGGATTGAAGTTCAACTTTGCAGTCAGGTCTTTCAAATGGAGCAATCTTGCTGCGAACGACGCTGGTGTCACCGTTGTCTGTATTGGTGCTGGTATGCAAGCCACTACAGCAGACCTTTATGACGAGGACAAGCGACTCACAACGAAGAACATCAATGCGTACTTGATGCCCGCAGAGGACTATTGGATCACGCCGACGTCCACTCCGCTTTCTGACATACAGCCGATGCAAAAGGGCAACTATTACGGCATGTCGGAGCACTTGATCTTTGATGCAGAAGGGAAGGCAAGATACGTAAATGCCGGCTTGAATGCTGCGTTTGTACGAAAGTTCTACGGATCTTCGGAGGTCATCAAAGCCAAGCCGCGCTTTTGCTTCTGGTTCCCTGATACGCCGTCTGCTGAGGTCCTAGCCATTGCAGATATCAATGAAAAGCTTTTGCAGGGTGAATCAGCACGGAAAAAGTCGAAGGATGCCGTCTCCAATGGCATGGTTAGAAGACCTCACCAGTTTCGCGAGATGCGCAGTTGCGAAAGCTACTTCTTCGCGATTCCTGTCGTGTCGTCAGAGAACAGAAGCTATTTGCCTATCGATTTGCTGGACGCAGAATCCGTCATTTCAAATAAATGCTTTGCCCTTTACGACGCTCCGCTATGGAACCTAGCGCTGATCGCATCGCGATTGCATTGGGTCTGGATCGGCGCGGTGTGTGTCCGGCTCGAGATGCGGTTTTCCTACTCCAACACCCTCGGTTGGAACACCTTCCCAGTACCCCTGCTTACTGAGCAGAACAAGGCTGATCTCACCCGCTGCGCAGAGGACATTCTGCTGGCCCGTGAAGCTCACTTCCCAGCTGTCGGGTCCCGGATGATTACGCACGTTCTTGACGAATAAATCAGGAGCTTTCATCTTCCATTTTTTGAGTGCTTGGACTGGGGCTTCATGCCCCAGTGCCTTTTGTGGCAAGTGGTG
>NZ_JAZHFR010000012.1:0-73888 GCF_036541385.1 Comamonas sp. GCA5
GCGCAGCTGCCGCGCCTGGTCGCCTGCGGCCTGCAGCGCCTGGCGCAGTTGGGCCAGCTGCTGCAAGGCGGCCTGGTCCTGGCGGTCCAGGCTGCTGGCCTGCAGGGCCTGCTGCAGGCCGTCAATGGCCTGGTGGGTGGCGGCGATGTGCGCGCCCAGGTCGGCCGCATCCTGGGCCTCGCTGCTGAGCAGCGCCGCCTGGGTGCGCACGATGTTGACCTGGGAGAGTGCGCTCCATTGCGAGGCCTGGTCCAGGCGCTGTGACAGCAGGCTGTCCTGCTGGTTGAAGCGGCGCTGGTGGGCGGCCGAGTTGTAGCCGGCATGGCCGACGATGAGGATGGCGCCCAGCACGATGCTGGCAACACCGAGCCATAGCTTCTGAGTCACACCGATGTGCTTCATTGCAGCCCCTTGGGTCTGGTCGTGGGGTGGCCGTCGCAGGGCGGGGCCACGTGATGGTTGGCGTTGCGGGGGAGGTCGTGCCGTGCGCACGGCGCGGGTGGGCGGTGGCGCCGGCAGGCTGCGCCAGGGGTGCTGGGCGGCTGCAGTGGTTAAAAAGCACGACCGTGCGAAACGCTAGTTGAAACCAGATGTTAATGCTTTCGTATTGGGACATACGCGCATTGCTGGCACCGCCGGTTGGGTGGCGAGAACGCCTGGGGTGGGGTTTGGCAAGCCCCGAAATCAAGCTTTGCGCAGCTTGTGGCGCAGACGGTTTTCGCCCGGGGATGTGCAGATAATGGGCCGCATCCCATCCCGATGCCCGCTGTGGATCCACCCATGCATTTGCGCTTTCTCGCCCCATTGCACGTCTGTCTCAAGCTTGTCCTGCGTGCTGCCTGCCTCTGTGCCGTGGTTGCAACGGCGGTGCAGGCGCAGCCCGCGAAGCCCATCACCCAGGACGAGCTGCAGGCCCGTTTGCAGGAGGCCAAGGCCCAGCCGGAACTGGGGCACAAGCTCTACACGCTGGGCCGCAAGGTGGCGGCGGTGTGTGCGAATTGCCACGCCGACCAGAACGGCAAGGCGATTCTGGAAGTGCCTTATCTGGATGGGCAGAACCCCGCCTACCTGGTCGAGCAGATCCGCCAGTTCTCCCAGGGGCTGCGCAAGAACACCTTCATGGAAGGCATCCTGAAAGCCATGAGCCGCGACGAGATGGTGGGCATGGTGCTGTTCTACGAAAAAGAGCCCCTGCCGGCGCGGCCACCCAAGGACGCGGCCCTGGTGGCCCAGGGCAAGGCCTACTTCGAACGCATCTGCGTCAACTGCCATGGCACCGACGGGCGTGGCAACGAGCGCCTGCCGCGCATCGCCGGCCAGCACACCGGCTATGTGCAGATGACGCTGACGCGCTACCGCGAAGGCAGCCGCGTGCGCTCGGACCCGAACATGGCCTTCGTGACCAAGGGCATGAGCGACCAGGACATCCGGGCCGTGGCGTCCTACCTGGCGACCATGCCCTAGCCACGGGTTTGCTTGCAGACCCTGTCCGCCGCGGTGCGCACTGGCCGCAGGGGCTTGTGGCCCTGCGCTGCGGCGCGGCCGGGCACAGCGGGTGCATACTGGGCACCCATCTGATTTGTGTCCGAACTTTCCATGACAGTGGCTGCTGCGCCGATTGGCGTTTTTGACAGCGGGATCGGGGGTCTCAGCGTGCTGCAAGCGCTGCGCCACGAGTTGCCGCACGAGCATTTTGTCTACCTGGCCGACAGCGGCAACGCACCCTATGGCGAGCGCGGCGATGCCTTTGTGCAGGCGCGCACGCACGCCATCGCCCAGTACCTGCGCGAGCGCCATGGCATCAAGGCCCTGGTGATTGCCTGCAACACCGCCACGGCGGCGGCGGTCGAGTCGCTGCGCATGGCCATGCCGGACCTGCCGTTGATCGGCGTGGAGCCGGCCATCAAGCCGGCGGCGCTGTCCAGCCAGACCCACCAGGTGGGGGTGATGGCCACGCGCGGCACGGTGGAAAGCCGGCGTTTTCACAAGCTGCTGCAGGAGCACGGCCAAGGGGTGCAATTCCAGGTGCAGGCCTGCGATGGGCTGGCGCGTGCGATCGAGCAAAGCGCGCTGCAAACCCCTGCAGCGGTGGATGGCGAGACTTCAGAAATTGAAGCACTGTGCGCCCGCTACACCAAGGCTTTGGGGCATTTCGGCCTGAAAACGGGTGAGATGGACACCCTGGTGCTGGGCTGCACCCACTACATCTTCATCAAGGACGAGCTGCGCGCCCTGCTGGGCCCTGATGTGCAGTTGATCGACACCGGCGCCCCCGTGGCGCGGCAGACCCGCCGCCTGCTGGCCCAGGCCGGCCACCTGCGTGCCGAGCCTGGCGAGGCTGCAGCCCTGGCGGGGGCCGAACAGATTCAGCTGATGACCACGGGCAGCCTGCCCGCCTTGCAGGCCGCTGCCGCACGTTGGCTGGCGCTGCCCGCCAGCTGCTGTGCCAGTGTGGCGGTGCCGGATTTGACCGTGCCTGCGGCGCTGTAGGTGCGCCTGCTTCGGCTGTCTTGCTGGGTTTTCAAAAAGCAGAGCTGCCAGCGCTGGCCCCATCAGCGCTGGAGGTGGTTTTTACTCAATCCATGCAGGCGCCAGCAGGGGCGGCTGATGACCACGGGCAGTCTGTCCGTTTTGCAGGCCGCCGTCGCCCGCTGGCTGGCTGGCTAGCTGGCGCTGCCCGCCAACTGTTGTGCGAGCGTGGCAGTGCCGGATTTGACCGCACCAGCGGCGCTGTAAGTGCCTGGACCGACTGCCTTGCTGTGTTCTCAAAAGTAGAGCTGTCAGTGCTGTTTCTATGAGGGCTGGAGGTGGTTTTTACCCTCAATCCGTGCAAGCACCTGCAGGGTCGACTGATGACCACGGGCAGCCTGCCCGTTGTGCAGACCGCTGCACGCGCTGGCTGGCGCTGCCGCTAGCTGTTGTACCAGCGTGGCGGTGCTGGATTTGGCCGCACCCGCCGTGCTGTAGCTGCTGGGGCCGGCTGTCTTCCTGGTTCTTAAAAAACAGAGCTGGCAGCGCTGAATCCATCATGGCTGGAGGTGGTTTTCACCCTCAATCCATGCAAGCACCAGCAGGGCCGGCGGATGACCATGGGCAGCCTGCCCTTTTTGCAGGGCGCCGCCGCCCGCTGGCTGGCGTTGCCCGCCAGCTGCTGCGCCAGCATGGGGGTGCCGCACCTGACCGCGCCCGTTGTGCTGTGGGTGCCTGCACCAGTTGCCTTCCTGGGTTTTCAAAAAAGCAGAGCTACCAGCGCTTGCTGCATGCGCGCTAGAGCTAGTTTTGATTTTCAACCTCTGCAGACCCCGGTGGGACTGAGTGCTCTTAGGTTCTCAAAAAGCAGAGCTGTCAGCGCTTGCTAAATAAAGGTTGGAGGCAGTTTTTGCTCCCAAGCACAGCGGACAGCGGAGCCGGCTCTGGCTCACTGGGGGTGCACGCCGGGCAGGAAGTCGATGCCGGTGCGCTGCACCAGCTCGGCGTAGCTGATGGGCTTGCTCACACGGGCGTCGTCGCGGTTGGCCTGCCAGTGGGCCCAGGCGCGGTTGGTGCTGGCGTCGTAGACCAGCTTGTACAGGTAGCTGGGCACGGCCACGTGGTTGTCGCCCACGGTGCCGGGCTGCCCCTCGTACACCGGGCCGGTGATGATGAAGACATCGCCCTGGGCGCGGCTGGCGTACTGGCGCGTGTCCTTTTCAATCCGGGCCCAGGGGCCGCTGTTCTGCTTGATGGACTGGGGCACCATGTTGGCCAGCGAAAAGCTTTGCGCCATGGCCTGGGCTGTGGGCATGTCGGCCGCCGGGGCCATGTGGCCGCGCGAATAGCCGGAGCCCTTGTAGTCGTTCAGCTCGGCGCGCTCGGCCCGGGGCAGGCGGGCGTCGGCAAAGAACTTGTTGGTGCGCTTTTCGTCGGCATCGTCCACCAGGGAGCGGTTCATGCGCTGGGCCACGAACATCGGGGTGCGGGTGTTGCCGTTGTGCAGGATGGCAAACGCGTCGTAGCACAGGTCGCGCAGCTTGGGCTGGGTCGCGACGGCCGGTGGCTGGCCGGCGGCAAAGAACTGTCGGCAGTCCTGAAAGCCGGCGCGGGTGGCCTGGGCCGCGGGGGCCGGGGCGGCCGATCCCGGGCGGGCGGGCGCAGGGGCCTGGCTGGCGGTGGGGGAAGAGTTGCCCAGACAGGCGGTCAGCAGGGCTGCCCCCAGCACGGAGGTGGCCCAGGCGCGTGCACTGCGCGCCGAAAACTTGTCGAAAATCACTGGAATCCCTTGCTGCCCCTAAGGCAGGTGTTCATCTATCAATAGCAAGGATTGGAGCAGTTTTCGACAAAAGGTTCCGATGAATGGTTATCGGTGGGGCAGGGACCGCGGATTAATTGCCATCCCAGCTGGCGCTCCAGCGGTCGTCCCAGCTGTGGCGCGCGCGTTCGATATCGCGGCGGTCACGCTTGGTGGGGCGTCCGTCGTGGTGCTGGGCAATGCTGGCGGCCGGCTCGGGCGCCAGGCGGCGTTCTTCGGCCAGGCGTGCGCGCTCGGCCAGGCTGTCGGCGGTTTCACGGTACAGCTGTTGCGCCACCGGGGCCGGCCCGCGCATCGCGCTCAGGCCCAGCACCTGCACCGTGCGGGGCACCTGCCCCTGGCGCAGGGCAATGGTGTCGCCCACGCGCACTTCGCGCGAGGCCTTGGCCGCCGCCAGGTTCACCGTCACGCGGCCCTTGCTGATCTGTTCCACGGCCAGGCTGCGGGTCTTGTAAAAACGCGCTGCCCACAGCCATTTGTCCAGTCGCATGGAAGAAATTTCACTCATGCGTTGATTGTCGGGGATACCGTGTGGGCTGGGGAGGGCGGTCAGACCCGCCGTGCGTGGCAATCCGGGTTTGTACCGGCTGTGCCGGGGCCGATGGACGGGATGATGCGGCAGCCCCGCAAGCTTGATCCTGCGCAGAATCCCGGGTGCCCGCTGGTGGCAGCCTGTGGGCGGGCGTAGGCTGGGCGGTGGAACCAAGATCAGAGGCTTTGATATGACACAAGAGGGTGCTGTGCCAGTGGCACAGCCTGGGTCGGACGGTGCGCCGCAGGGTGCCCGCCGGCAGGTGGAGGTGGGACAGGTGGCCGTAGGGGGCGCGGTGGCGCTGCTTGCCCTGGCATTGGCCTGGGGCGGTGGGGCATTGCCTGCCGTGGCCCAGGCGGGCGACGATGGCGGGCCGCGCTTGCTGCCCTGGCTGTGTGCCGGCGTGCTGCTGCTGTGCGGCCTGTGGCTGGTGTGGGAGGCCTGGCAGGGGGGCTGGCGCCAGATGCCACCGTCCAGTGGCGGGCGCCCGCAGATCACCGCGGCGGTCTGGGTGGTGGCCGGGCTGCTGCTGCCGGCCCAGCTGATCACGCAGACCGGGTTTGTGCCGGCTGCGGCGCTGGGCTATGTGCTGGCGGTGCAGGGCCTGCGCCGTGCCGACCGGCAGGGTGAAGGGCTGCAGGCCCGGCGCCTGGCGGCGGACCTGGGCGGGGGCGTGGTGGTGGCAGGCGGTGTCTATCTGCTGTTCACCCGCGTGCTGGGCGTGACGCTGCCGGGCGGGAGCTGGCCATGGATGTGATGCACGCCTTGTGGCAAGGCCTGGTGCTGGCCAGCACGCCGGAGCACCTGATGTTCGCCCTGGCGGGCTGCCTGCTGGGCACGGCCCTGGGGGTGCTGCCGGGGTTCGGCCCCTCGGTGGCGGTGGCGCTGCTGCTGCCCATGACCTTCCATGTGGGCATCACCGAGGCCTTCATCTTCTTCATCGCGATTGCCTGCGGGGGCATGTACGGCGGCTCCACGGCCTCCATCCTGCTCAATACCCCCGGGGAAAGCGCCAGCATGGTGACGGCCATGGAAGGGCACCGCATGGCCCTGAATGGCCGCGCGGGCGTGGCGCTGGCCACGGCGGCGATCGGCTCGTTCATTGCCGGCACCCTGGCGTCGCTGCTGGTGGTGTGGGTGGCGCCCTGGGTGGCCGGGGTGGCCCAGGGGCTGGGCCATGCCGAGACCTTCATGCTGATGGTGCTGGCCTTCGGGGCAGTCAGCGCGGCCGTCGGCAAGAGCACGCTGCGTGGGGTGACGGCCTTGTTTGTGGGGCTGGCGCTGGCCTGTGTGGGTGTGGAATCTGTCAGTGGCGTGGAGCGGCTGACCGGTGGCTGGTCGGCACTGACGGACGGGGTGGACATGGTGCTGGTGGCGGTGGGCCTGTTTGTCGTGGGGGAGGTGCTGTATTCGGCCCTGTACGAGCGGCGGGTGCACACCACCCTCAACACCGTGGGGCGCTTGCGCATGTCCCGCCTGGACTGGAAGCGCTCCTGGCGCCCCTGGCTGCGCGGTACGGTGATCGGCACACCGTTTGGCTGCGTGCCCGTGGGGGGCATCGACATGCCAACCTATGTGAGCTACGCCGCCGAGCGCTACATGGTGCGCCCGGCTTACCGCGAGGAGTTCGGGCGCGAAGGGGCGATCGAGGGGGTGGCCGGGCCCGAGGCCGCCAACAACGCCACGGTGACGGCGGCGCTGATTCCGCTGCTGACCATGGGCATTCCCACCAGCAACACCACGGCGGTGATGCTCGGGGCCTTCAACAACTACGGCGTGTTCCCCGGGCACCAGCTGTTCGGTAGCGGCCAGGTGCTGGTGTGGACGCTGATTGGCTCCCTGTTCATCGGCAACCTGATGCTGCTGGTGCTGAATCTGCCCATGGTGCGCATGTGGACCTGGATGCTGCGCATTCCGCGGCCCCAGCTGTATGCCACCATGCTGGTGCTGGCCGCCGCCGGGGTGTATGGCATGCGGCACAGCACGGTCGACTTGCTGCTGCTGTTCGGCTTTGGCCTGCTGGGGGTGGTCATGCGGCGCTTCGACTTTCCCTTCACCCCCCTGGTGGTGGGGCTGGCCCTGGGGCCACAGGCCGAAGTGCAGTTGCGACAGGCCCTGGCCGTGGGGCATGGCAGCTTCAGCATCTTTGTGACGCGCCCCGGTTCGCTGGCGCTGCTGGTGATTGCGTTGCTGCTGGTCGTCATGCCGCGCCTGCTGCAAGGCTGGGCCCAGCGGCGCATGGCCCAGGCGCGCGAGCTGGAATGAAAAAAGCCACCGCTGGCGGTGGCTTTCTGTGCGGGTGTGGCCCGGGCTTATTTCAGGCCCAAGATCCAGGTGGCCAGCTTCTGCGCCTCGGCCTCGCTGACCTGGTTGTTGGCCGGCATGGGGATGGGGCCCCAGACGCCGCTGCCGCCCTTGACGATCTTGGCGGCCAGCTTGTTCACGGCATCGCCCTGGCCGGCGTATTTGTTGGCCACGTCCTTGTACGACGGCCCCACCAGCTTCTTCTCCACCGCATGGCAGGCCATGCAGTTCTTGGCCGTGGCCAGTGCCTGATCGGCCAGCGCGGGGGCGGCCACCGCCAGAGTCATCGCCAGGGTGATCAAAGAACGCTTCATCGCTACACTTTCTTCTGGTTGGAGGGGTGCTGTCCATTTTAGGTGCAGCGTCATCCGGGTGGGGCTGCCGTGTGTGAACGCGCGGTGAACAGGAGTGACAAAACATGTGGCTGTTAACAATTGCGGCGGTGCTGGCGGTGTGCAAGGTGCTGGCGTTCCTGGGGATGCTGGAGGTGGCGTGGCTGGTCGCCCTGTCGTGGTGGTGGGTGATCGGCGCGTTCGTGCTGACCGCGGCCTGGTTTGCCTACGCCGACCATTCCGGGCTGAGCAGCCGCAAGGCCATGGAGCAACTGGCACGGCGCAAGCAGGACCGCCTGGAGGCGCAGCGCGACCTGCTGCGCAACCGCACGCGGCGCAAGCGCTGAGGGCAGGGGTCGCAAATCGCGACGCCTGGGGCCGCTGGCCTGCGGGGCATCACGTACCTGTCGATGGACGGTGGTGGGCGATAATGGTGCGATAGGCTTTCGACAGCCTTGAGACACCAACCAACGACCCGCTCCACCATGCCCGCATACCGTTCCAAGACTTCCACCGGCGGCCGTAACATGGCCGGTGCCCGCGCCCTGTGGCGTGCCACTGGCATGAAAGATGGCGACTTCGACAAGCCCATCATCGCCATTGCCAATTCGTTCACGCAGTTCGTGCCCGGCCACGTGCACCTGAAGGACCTGGGTCAGCTGGTGGCGCGCGAGATCGAGAAGGCCGGCGGCGTGGCCAAGGAGTTCAACACCATCGCTGTGGACGACGGCATCGCCATGGGCCACGACGGCATGCTGTATTCACTGCCCAGCCGTGACCTGATCGCCGACTCGGTCGAGTACATGGTCAACGCCCACTGCGCCGACGCGCTGGTGTGCATCTCCAATTGCGACAAGATCACTCCCGGCATGCTGATGGCCGCCATGCGCCTGAACATTCCGGTGATCTTCGTCTCCGGCGGCCCTATGGAAGCCGGCAAGACCAAGCTGGCCAACCCCGACACCAAGGTCATCGAGTTCAAGAAGCTGGATCTGGTGGACGCCATGGTGATTGCTGCGGACCAGCGCTATTCCGACGCCGAAGTGGCCGAAGTGGAGCGCTCGGCCTGCCCCACTTGCGGTTCCTGCTCGGGCATGTTCACCGCCAACTCCATGAACTGCCTGACCGAGGCACTGGGCCTGTCCCTGCCCGGCAACGGCACCGTGGTGGCCACGCACGCCGACCGCGAAGCGCTGTTCCTGAGCGCCGGCCGTCGCATTGTGGAACTGGCCCGCCAGTACTACGAAAAAGACGATGCATCCGTGCTGCCGCGCGCCGTGGGCTTCAAGGCCTTTGAGAACGCCATCACGCTCGACATCGCCATGGGCGGCTCCACCAACACCATCCTGCACCTGCTGGCCATCGCCCAGGAAGCCGGTATCGACTTCACCATGGCCGACATCGACCGCCTCTCGCGCGTCGTGCCGCAGCTGTGCAAGGTGGCGCCCAACACCGCCAAGTACCACATCGAAGACGTGCACCGCGCGGGCGGCATCATGGCCATCCTGGGAGAGCTGGCCCGCGCCGGCAAGCTGCACACCGATGTGCCCTCGGTGGCCGGTGGCAGCATGGCCGAGGTGCTGGCCAAGTGGGACATCACCGTCTCGCAAGACGAAGCCGTGCGCAAGTTCTACATGGCTGGCCCTGCCGGTATCCCCACGCAAGTGGCGTTCAGCCAGAACACCCGCTGGCCCAGCCTGGACCTGGATCGCGCCGAAGGCTGCATCCGCTCTTATGAGCATGCGTTCAGCAAGGAAGGCGGCTTGGCCGTGCTGACGGGCAACATCGCCTTGAACGGCTGCGTGGTGAAGTCCGCCGGCGTGGACGAATCCATCTTGGTGTTTGAAGGCACGGCCCACGTGGTCGAGTCGCAGGACGAAGCCGTGGAGAACATCCTGGCCGACAAGGTCAAGGCCGGCGATGTGGTCATCGTGCGCTACGAAGGCCCCAAGGGCGGCCCCGGCATGCAGGAAATGCTCTACCCCACCAGCTACCTCAAGTCCAAGGGCCTGGGCAAGGCCTGCGCGCTGCTGACGGACGGCCGTTTCTCCGGCGGGACCTCGGGCCTGTCGATTGGTCACTGCTCGCCCGAAGCGGCGGCCGGTGGCGCCATCGGCCTGGTGCAGAACGGCGACAAGATCCGCATCGACATCCCCAACCGCACCATCAACGCCCTGGTCAGCGACGAAGAGCTGGCCCGCCGCCGCGAGCTGCAGAACGCCAAGGGCTGGAAGCCCGCCAACCCACGTCCGCGCAAGATTTCCGCGGCGCTCAAGGCCTACGCCAAGCTGGTCACCAGCGCCGACACGGGCGCGGTGCGCGATTTGTCCCTGCTGGACGACTGAGGCGCCTCGGCGCCGGGTCTGCACAAGCCGCTGTGAACCAGCGGCTTTTTTTCATCGCCGGCCGCCAGGGCAGGTGGGGGGCACAACGCCAGTCAGGTCACGCGGGGGCCATCTTTCGGGGGCGTGGATAGCTCATTTAAACGTAGCTATTTGCGCATATGTAAAAAGGGATTGGTAATGAAAGCACTTTCAAATCGTTGTTTTGAATACGTTTGCAGCTATGTTTTATGAATCGGTGTCGGGGCTGAAGGCAGCGTGTTGCAGGTTGGGGGTCAGAGGGCGTCGCCGCGGGTGGCGGGCAGTGATGGCCGGCATGCTGGCATGGGCGGTGGGCACTGTGCCGGCGCTGGCCCAGGAATTTCCGCACAGGCCCGTCAAGCTGGTGGTGCCGTTTGCAGCGGCGGGTTCTACCGACATCGTGGCGCGGCTGGTGGCCGATGCCCTGCAGGGGCCGCTGGGCCAGCCGGTGTACGTGGAGAACAAGGCCGGCGCCGGTGGCGTGCTGGGGGCCGAGGCGGTGGCCCGCTCCATGCCCGACGGCTACACCCTGGGCCTGGGCTCCATCAGCACCCTGGCGGTCAATCCGGTGGTGCTCAAGGCATCGCGGGTGCAGCCGCTGCAGGACTTCGCCATGGTGGTGCCGCTGGCGTCGATTGCCTCGGTGTTCTCCGTGCCTGCCAGCCTGCAGGTGCACGACTTTGCGCAGTTCCTCAAACAGGCGCGCCTGCAGGGCGATGGCTGGGCGGCGGGGTCTTCGGGCGTCGGGTCGGTAGGCCACGTCATCCTGGAGGCCTTGAACGCCGACCTGGGGTTGCAGCTGCGCCACATCCCGTTCAAGGGTATGGGGCCGGTGATCAACAGCACGCTGGCCGGGCAGACCCAGGTGCTCAGCGACCAGTACCCGTCTTCGGCACCGCACATCCAGACGGGCCGGCTGGTCCCTGTGGCCGTGGCGGCCAGGGAGCGCCTGGCCGATCTGCCGCAGGTGCCGACGCTGGCAGAACTGGGCTACCCCGAACTCAATGCGCTGGCCATCACCTGGTTTGGCCTGGTCGTACCTGCCGGCACGCCAGCGCCCGTGGTGCAGCGCCTGAACCGGGCGGCCAACCAGGCGCTGCAGCAGCCCGCTTTGCGCGCCCGCCTGGCGCAGCTGGGGGTGACACCGCTGGGGGGCACGCCCATCCACCTGGAGCACCTGGTGGCCCAGACCACGGCCCAGGTGCGGGCGCTGGTGCAGCAACGCGGCATCAGCGACGGATCGCCGTGAAGCACGGCGCTCCAACAGCCTGGCACCCATGAAAAAAGCGCCCACAAGGGGCGCCGATGCGAAAGAGTGGGGGCAGGCCGTCAGGCTGCGGCACCCATCTGGGCCTGCAGGTAGTTGGGCAGGCCGATCTTGTCGATCAGGCCCAGCTGCTTTTCCAGCCAGTAGGCGTGGTCTTCCTCGGTGTCCTTGAGCTGGGCCAGCAGCAGGTCGCGGGTCTGGAAGTCGTGGTGCTGCTCGCACAGCACCATGGCGGCGCGCAGGTTGTCACGCACCTGGTATTCCACCGCTAGATCCTTGCGCAGCATGGCTTCGACCGTGTCGCCGGGCTCGAAGGCATGGGGGCGCATGTCGGGCTTGCCGCCGAGGAACAGGATGCGGCGCAGGATGACATCGGCGTGGACGGTTTCCTCTTCCATTTCGTGGTGGATGCGTTCGTACAGGCGCATGAAGCCCTGGTCTTCGTACTGGCGCGAATGGATGAAGTACTGGTCGCGGGCTGCCAGTTCGCCGCGCAGCAGCGCGTTGAGGCAGGAGATGACGTCGGGATGGCCTTGCATGGTTCTTGTTCTTCAAAAGTGAGCGATGGCCGCAGTATGGCGGCAACCCCACCGGCTGCCAAATGGCCGGACGCTAATCCCCCGCTGTAGCGGATTGCATGCATGCGAAACGCAGAATCATTCGCGATGGTGCCGGCTGCCGCCTCTGCGTCTTTTGGTGGTCTCTGCCTGCGGCACAATGCATGGCATGTTGATGTACCCACAGATTGATCCCGTGGCCCTGCAATTGGGTCCGGTTGCCATCCACTGGTATGGCCTGACGTACCTGGCCGCATTCGGATTGTTTCTCTGGCTGGGCGTGCGCCGTCTGCAGCACCCGCCGTTCAACCGCATGCAAGGGCCCACGGCCTGGACACGCCGGGACGTGGAGGATCTGCTGTTCCAGGGGGTGGTGGGCGTCATCATCGGGGGGCGCCTGGGGTATTGCCTGTTCTACAAGCCTGCCTACTACCTCAGCCATCCGCTGGAAGTTTTCGCGGTCTGGGAAGGCGGCATGAGCTTCCATGGTGGCCTGCTGGGCGTGATTGCCGCCATGCTGTGGTTCGCCTACCAGCGCAAGCGCTCCTGGTTCCAGGTGGCCGACTTCGTGGCACCGTGTGTGCCCACGGGCCTGGCGGCCGGGCGGATCGGCAACTTCATCAATGGGGAGCTCTGGGGGCGCTTTGCCAGTCCCGAGCTGCCTTGGGCGATGGTGTTTCCGCAAAGCGGCTCCATGCTGCCGCGCCATCCCTCGCAGATCTACCAGTTCCTGCTGGAAGGCTTGCTGCTGTTTGTGCTGCTGTGGCTGTACGCGCAGAAAGAGCGCAAGCCAGGCCAGGTGGCTGCGGTGTTCCTGATGGGCTACGGCGCCTTCCGTTTTATTGCCGAATATTTCCGCGAGCCCGATGCCTACCTGGGCATTCTGTCCCTGGGCATGAGCATGGGGCAGTGGCTGTGCGTGCCCATGGTGCTGGGGGGCGCAATCCTGTGGGTCTGGGCTGCACAGCGCAAGCCCCAGGCCTGAACCTGCGCGCGGTCGATTAACCTGCAGAAAGAGAGTCCGGTTTGCCAGACAGGCGTACGTGTTTGCAGTGGACGGCAGCCCTGGCGGCATGGCCGTCCGTGCGCGAGCCCTGGGCACAGACGGCCGCCGTGGCGCGCAAGGGCCCTGCTGTCTGGCCGACGGCCCCGGTGACCCTGGTGGTTCCCTTCCCTGCCGGCGGCACCACGGCCTTGCTGGCCAAGCAACTGGTCAAACCCTTTCAGCAACACACCCAGCAGAGCTTGCGCCTGCAGTACCAAAGCGGCGCTGCAGGGGTGCAAGGAGCGGCATATGCCGCCAGTGCACCGCCGGATGGCAAGCACCTGCTGATGGGGGGCAGCAACCTGGCCGTGGCCCGCGCCTTGGCTGGCGATGAAGACTTCGACCTGATGGAGGACCTGCGCCCGCTGGCGCTGGTGGCGCGCGTTCCGCTGGTGTTGCTGGTCAATCCGGGTCGCATGCGTTCGCGGACTGCGATGGAGTGGTTGTCAGACCTGGGGCGCAAGCCGATGTACTACCGCATGGCCTCGGCCGGCCAGGGCTCTTCCAGCCATGTCTATGCTGAAATCTTGCGCCAGCAGGAGGCCTTGCGTTTCAAGTTCGTGCATTTCCGAGGGGCCGGACCTGCCTTGCAGGATTTGCTGGCCGGCTCGGTGGACATGATGATCGATGGTGTGGTGTCCTGCCTGCCGCATGTGCGCAGCGGCCGTTTGAAGGCCTTGATGGTGTCGGGCAATGAACGGGTCGCCTCCCTGCCCGATGTGCCCTGTGCGACCGAATTGGGGGTGCATGCCATGGACCGTGTGGCCTGGTATGGCCTTTTCGCGCCCAAGCAACTGCCGGACAGCCGCGCGGCCGCGATTGTGGACGTGCTGCGGCAGCTGGGTGCCGATCCGCAACTGAAGTCGAGCCTGGCCGATCTGGGTATTGGCTGGGGCGGGCTGTACGGCGAGGCTTTTGAATCCATGGTGAAAGAACAGACCCTGGAGTGGGCCCAGCGCATGAAGGCCTTGGGGCTGCAGAACATTTTGCAAAAAATCCGGAAGAGGGCTGAACACCGTGGGGCATATTCAGGCACAGCCGCTGCAGGATGCAGCGGGCAACAGCACCGGGATCTGGCAGGTTGAGATCTGCCATCCAGGCAAGCTCAATGCGATGACACGCGCGATGTGGCGCCAGCTGCGCGAAGTTTTTGAACGGCTGCAGCACAACCCGCGGGTGCGTTGTGTCGTGGTGCAAGGCGCGGGCGAGGCCTTCTGCGCCGGTGGGGACATTTCCGAATATCCGGCATTCCGGTTCGATCCGGTGCAGCTGGAGGTCTTCCACGAAGAGGAGGTCTGGGGCGGTTTGCAGGCGATGCTGGCGTGTGATGTGCCCATCGTGGCTAGCATTGCCGGGGCCTGCATGGGTGCCGGGGTGGAGATTGCCAGCTGCTGCGATGTACGCCTGGCCGCCGACAACGCGAAATTCGGTGCACCGATCGCCAAGCTGGGCTTTCCCATGGCGCCCAAGGAGGCACAGTTGGTGTTGGCGGCCCTGGGCATGCACACGGCCAGGCGCATGCTGCTGGAGGCGGCGGTGCTGAATGCACACGAGGTGGCTGCTGTGGGTTTTATGGCCCCGCCAGTCCCGGTGGAGCAGCTGCCGCAGCTGGTGCAGCGCACTGCCCAGCGTATTGCCAGCCTGGCCCCCCAGGCTGCGCGCCTGAACAAGCAGACCCTGCGCAGCCTGGTGTGTGGTGAAGTCGTGCCCTCACCCTATGCGTACGCCGCAAGCGCCGAGCACCAGGAAGGCATCACCGCTTTCCTGGCCAAGCGGGTGCCGAATTTTGGCTAGGCCAGGGTCTGTTGGGGCAAGGCCCAGAAAGCGCTTGACGTGATGCGGAATGGTTCGGAATCTGGCCTTTCAACGGCGTGGGAGATGCCCATAGGGCGGTTGCTGGCCCAGTTTGCAGATGTGCCCGGCGCGGCGGTGTGGGTGATGCTGCCGTCACCGACCATGCGTGCCGTGATCCACGCGGCTGTGCGGCATGCGGGCTTGCACGCCATTGATGGCCCCGAGGTGTTGCGGCAGGAGGAGGTGCGCGATGCGCTGGCACAGGCCTCGCCTGCGGTGGTGGTCTGTCCGCCCGAGGTATTTGGCTGGGTGTCCAAGCTCGCGTTCTTGCAGGGCTGCCGTGCCGTCTACACCTGTGGGGAAGATGGCGCGGGAACCTTGCTGGACCGTGCCGCGCACTTCGTCACGGCGGCTGGGACCTGAACGCAGGCCGCATGGATGTAAAAAAGGGATCCCCGGGGATCCCTTTTTTGTGGGTGGCGCAGGGGCCGCAGCTCAGCGCAGCACCAGCACCGGCACTTCGGAGTGGGTGAGTACGTGCTGTGTCTCGCTGCCCAGCAGCAAGCGCTTAAGGCCTTTGCGGCCATGCGAAGCCATGACGATCAAATCGGCATTTTGCTTGGCGGCGGCCGAGATGATGGATTCTGCAATCAGGTCGGATTTGGCCACGCTGGTCTTGACGGTGACGCCAATTGCCTTGCCGTCGGTTTTGATCTTGTTCAGCACGGCCTGGGCCTGCTCGGTCCATTGTGCTTCGATGCGCTTGATTTCCGAGGGATCCACAGTGGCGCCGCCTTCCAGGTAGCTGCGGGGATAGCGCGGCACCACCTTGAGGGCGATGAGGGTGGCCTGGTTCATCTTGGCGATGGACAGGGCGTGGCTGACCGCCTTGTCGGACAGGGGGGAGCCATCGGTTGCGACCAGAATGCGTTCGTACATTGCTTATCTCCAAGTTGTCGTGTGGATAGTTTCCAGCATAGTTTTTGCCACAGGTTAGGCCTTGATGTAAGTCAATGTGTGTAAGGGTGTTCATGGATACTCTCGCACCATGTCCCAAGAGCATCCTCGGCCAGCTTCCGAACCGGAAGAAACGGCGCCCAGTCGCGACTTTCCTGCTGTTGTCGGTGAACTCCATTTGCTGGACGATCCTGCGGAATGGGACAGCTTTGGCAAGCCGCTGGCAGCTGTGCCGGGCCAGTCCTACGTGCCGCAGGATGTGGAGGTCTGGGACTCGCACATCGCCCTGGATGGCATGTACTGCGCGACCTGCGCGCTGACCATCGAAGATGCGCTGCGGGCCGTGCCGGGCGTGGAACGTGCCGAAGTGAGCGCCGCCGCCAAGCGTGCCCGCGTGGTGTGGCGCCCAGCCCTGGTGCTGCCTTCGCAATGGATGGCCGCGGTGCAGAAGGCGGGGTACAAGGCTTTTCCTGCCCGTGATGCGGTGGCGCGCGAGATCCGGCTGGCACAGCACCGCAAGGCCTTGTGGCGCTGGTTGCTGGCCACCTTTTGCATGATGCAGGTCATGATGTACGCATGGCCGGCCTACGACGCGCAGCCCGGCGATTTGTTGATGGAGTTCGAGCGTCTGCTGCGCTGGGCTTCCTGGGTGATTTGCATTCCCATGCTGATTTTTGCCTGTGGGCCCTTCTTCAGCGGTGCCTGGCGGGACCTTCGTCGGCGGCGCGTGAGCATGGACTTGCCCGTGGCGCTGGGCATGATCATCACGTTCATCGTCAGCACGATCGGTACCTTCGCGCCGGAAGGGATTTTTGGTCAAGAGGTGTTCTACGACTCCCTGACCATGTTCGTCAGCTTTTTGCTGGCCGGGCGTTGGCTGGAAGTGCGCCTGCGTGATCGCACCGCCGGGGCCTTGGATGCGGTACTGAACCGTTTGCCGGACAGTGTCGAGCAGCGCCAGGCCGATGGCAGTTTTGAGCGCGTGGCGCTGCGCCGCATTGCCGCGGGGGATGTGCTGCGCATTCTGCCGGGCGAGGCCTTTCCGGTGGACGGCGTCATTGTGCGGGGGCGCACCCAGGCGGATGAGGCCTTGCTGACCGGGGAGTCGCGGCCCGTGTCGCGCGCCGAGGGCGAGCGTGTGATTGCCGGGAGCTACAACCTGACTGCGCCGGTCGAGTTGCGCGTTGACTGCGTCGGGGCGCAGACCAAGTTTGCCCAAATTGTCGAGTTGATGGAGAGCGCCTCCACGCAAAAGCCGCGCTTGGCGCAACTGGCCGACAAGGTGGCTGCGCCGTTCCTGGTGGTGGTCCTGGGCTTGGCCTTGCTGTCCGCTGTGTACTGGTGGCCCACCGATCCGGGGCATGCCCTGATGATCGCGGCGGCCGTGCTGATCGTGACGTGCCCCTGCGCCCTCTCGCTGGCGACGCCCGTGGCCATGCTCACGGCAGCGGGGACCCTGGCGCGCCATGGGATTTTGGTGCGCAACCTCCAGGGGATTGAAGCGCTGGCGACGGCCGATACCTTGGTTTTCGACAAGACGGGCACGTTGACGCGTGATGGCCTGCAGGTGGCGCGCATGGAGGTGGGTGCAGCTGGCGATGGGCGCGCCTTGCAGGGCCTGGCGGCCGCGGTGGCGCTGCAATCACGCCACCCCGTCTCCAGGGCTGTGGCAAGTTTTGGTCAAGCCTGGGCGCACAAGTGGCAGGTGCTGGAGGTGGAAGAGCTGGCAGGGCAGGGCTTGCGTGCCTGTGTGCAACCCGTCGGTGCCGCGCAGCCTGCGATGTGGGTGCGCCTGGGCTCGCACGCCTATGCCGGGGCTCCCGGGGTGGTGCAGGCCGTGCAGGCTGTCTATCTTGCACAAGAGGCACAGTCACCCTTATTGACGCCGCTCGCTGTCTTTGAGTTGAGCGAAGGCCTGCGCGCAGAAGCCGCAGCTGTCGTCGCCGCGATGCAGCGCAGTGGCCTGCATGTGCAACTGCTGTCCGGCGATGGGCCGCAGGCTGTGGCCCGGATCGCGCAGGAGGTGGGGATTGGCGATTTTGTGGCGGAGTGCTCGCCACAGTCCAAGCTTGCACATATCCGCGCAATGCAAGAGGATGGGCGGCATATTGCGATGGTGGGAGACGGCCTGAACGACGGACCGGTGCTGGCGGGGGCCAATGTGTCGTTCGCTTTTGGGCGTGCCGTACCTCTGGCGCAGGCGCGCTCGGACTTTGTGGTGCTGAGCGACAACCTGGAGCTGGTGTGGCAGGCGGTTTTGCTGGCGCGCAAGACGCTGCGCATCGTGCGCCAGAATCTGCTGGGTTCGGCCTTGTACAACGCACTGTCGATCCCGCTGGCCATGGTGGGATGGATGCCCGCATGGCTTGCGGGCCTGGGCATGGCATTGAGCTCGCTGCTGGTGGTGCTGAATGCCGCGCGCCTGGCCAAGCCTGTGTCGTTGCAGCCGGCTGCGCCGCAGGTGTCGCCGGTTTCTCCCTCAATGCCGGCCACGGCCTAGGCGGTTGTTTTCATGGAAATTCTGTATTTGCTGATTCCCTTGTCCGTGGTGCTGGTGCTGCTGATCGCTGGGGGGCTGTGGTGGGCGATTTACCGCGGGCAGTTTGAGAGCGTCGAGCAGGAGGCTGAACGCATTCTTCGAGACGATTGATGTTTGTCAACAACACCCAGACCATAACAGTGAACACTTTCGACTGCATATTAAGAGGTGCCCGATGGATTCTCTAAAAACCAGTGCTGCACACTACAACGACACCGTAGTGCGACAGTTTTCAATCATGGCCGTCGTGTGGGGGGTAGTAGGCATGTTGGTCGGCGTTTTTATCGCCGCCCAATTGGCTTGGCCCGAACTCAACTTCGGAATTTCTTGGCTTAGCTTTGGGCGTCTGCGTCCATTGCATACAAACGCGGTGATTTTTGCGTTCGGCGGATGCGCCTTGTTCGCAACGAGCTACTACGTGGTGCAGCGTACCTGCCAAACCACATTGTTCCTGCCCAAGCTGGCAGCCTTCACCTTCTGGGGTTGGCAGCTGGTGATTGTGGCTGCAGCCATTTCTCTGCCACTGGGCTTTACCTCGGGCAAGGAATACGCTGAGCTGGAATGGCCCATCGACATCCTGATCACCCTGGTGTGGGTGTCCTACGCGATTGTGTTCTTCGGAACGATCGGTACGCGCAAGGTCAAGCACATCTATGTGGCCAACTGGTTCTTCGGCGCCTTCATCATCGCGGTGGCACTGCTGCACGTGGTCAACAGCGCTGCTGTGCCTGCTGGCCTGATGAAGAGCTACTCGGCCTATGCTGGCGTGCAAGATGCCATGATCCAGTGGTGGTACGGCCACAATGCGGTGGGCTTCTTCCTAACCGCAGGCTTCCTGGGCATGATGTACTACTTCATTCCCAAGCAGGCGGGCCGTCCGGTGTACTCCTACCGCCTGTCGATCGTGCACTTCTGGGCACTGATCTTCACCTACATGTGGGCGGGCCCTCACCACCTGCACTTCACGGCACTGCCCAACTGGACGCAGTCGGTTGGTATGGTGTTCTCGCTGATTCTGCTGGCACCGTCCTGGGGCGGCATGATCAACGGCATCATGACCCTGTCCGGCGCCTGGCACAAACTGCGTGATGACCCTGTGCTGCGTTTCCTGATCGTGTCCCTGTCGTTCTACGGCATGTCCACGTTCGAAGGTCCGATGATGTCCATCAAGACCGTGAATGCGCTGAGCCACTACACCGACTGGACCGTGGGTCACGTGCACTCCGGTGCTCTGGGCTGGGTGGGTCTGATCACCATGGGTTCGCTGTACTACCTGATTCCTCGCCTGTTCGGCAAGAAGGAAATGCACTCCAAGTCGGCGATCGAGCTGCACTTCTGGATGGCCACCATCGGCATCGTGCTGTACATCGCTGCGATGTGGATTGCCGGTGTGATGCAGGGCCTGATGTGGCGCGCTGTGAATCCCGACGGTACTTTGACCTACACCTTTGTGGAAAGCGTGAAGGCGACGTATCCCTTCTATGTGATTCGTACGATCGGTGGCCTTCTGTACTTGGTCGGCATGTTGATCATGGCCTGGAACGTGTTGAAGACCGCTGCGTCTGGCCGCGCCGTGAAGGTGGCTGTGCCTGCAGTGCATCCTGCCCACGCCTGAGTACTAGGAGTCTGAAATGTCTGCAAACAACAACAAGGCCTCTGGTGGCTTCACCCACGAGAAAGTGGAAACCAGCAATTTCTTGATGATCGTCTTGATCTTGCTGGTGGTGGCTGTGGGGGGGCTGGTGGAAATCGTTCCCCTGTTCTTCCAAAAGTCGACGACCGAGGCGGTGCAGGGCGTGGAGCCCTACCCTCCACTGCAACTGATGGGGCGCGACGTCTATCTGCGTGAGGGTTGCTACAACTGCCACTCCCAGATGATCCGTCCTTTCCGCGCAGAAACCATGCGCTACGGCCACTACTCGGTGGCGGGTGAGTTCGTGTACGACCACCCCTTCCAGTGGGGCTCCAAGCGTACCGGTCCTGACCTGCACCGCGTGGGCGGCAAGTACAGCGATGAATGGCACCGTATCCACTTGAACAACCCTCGTGATCTGGTGCCCGAGTCCAACATGCCCGAGTACCCATGGCTGCAAAAGAACCTGGTGGATCACACCGTGGTGGCCCAGCGCATGTCTGCGCTGCGGACAGTGGGTGTTCCCTATACCGACGAGCAAATCGCCGGTGCAGCGGAGCAGATCAAGGGCAAGACCGAAATGGAAGCATTGATTGCTTACCTGCAGGGTCTGGGCACTGCGCTGAAGTAAGAAGGAGCGGGTTATGGATATCACCACCATGCGCATTGTTGCGACGTTGGCATCGCTGGCGTGTTTTCTAGGCATCTGGTGGTGGGCGTATGCCCGCCGTAACCAGGCCCGCTTTGATGAGGCGGCGCAGCTGCCTTTCCAACAAGACTGATTCTCTCCACCAGAACGAGAACATCCCATGAGCGATTTCATAAACAATTTCTGGTCGGTCTATGTCGCAGGCATTACCTTAGCCGGCATCGTCGGCTGCTTGGTGCTCCTGGTCATTACCGCCCGCAAGAAGGTGGTTTCCGATGAGGAAAACACCACCGGCCACGTCTGGGACGAAGACCTGCGTGAATTGAACAACCCCATGCCACGCTGGTGGGTCTGGATGTTCGTGATCACCATCATCTTTGGTCTGCTGTATCTGACGGCCTACCCTGGTCTGGGTACTTATGCCGGCAAGCTGCAATGGAGCCAGGTGGGCGCCTACGAAGCCGAGGTGGAAAAAGCCAAGGCCGAGCTGGAGCCGATGTATGCACGCTTTACGGCCATGAGCACGGAAGATGTGTCCAAGGACAGCCAGGCCATGGCCATCGGCGAGCGTTTGTTCATGAACAACTGCGCGCAATGCCACGGCTCTGATGCCCGCGGCAGCAAGAGCTTCCCGAACCTGGCCGACAACGATTGGCTGCACGGTGGCGCGCCTGAGAACATCAAGCAAACCATCACCCAGGGTCGTATCGGCATGATGCCGCCCCAGGCCGAAGCCGTGGGTTCTCCCGACGATGTGCGCAACCTGGCCCACTATGTCCTGAGCCTGTCCGGCAGTCCCCATGACTCGCTGAAGGCTTCGCTGGGCAAGTCCAAGTTCACCGCTTGCGCAGCCTGCCACGGCATGGACGGCAAGGGCAACACCATGCTCGGCGCGCCTAACCTGACCGATGACATCTGGCTTCACGGCTGGGGTGAACAGGCGATTGTGGACATGATCAACAATGGCAAGATGAACGAAATGCCTGCGCAGGACAAGAAGCTGACCCCTGCCCAGATCGACGTTCTGACCGCCTATGTCTGGGGTTTGTCGCACAAGCCCGCAGCGGCTAACTGATCGTTGTGGCGATCCCAAAGGCGGCACTGTGTGCCGCCTTTTTATTTGGTGCGATTAGGGGAGCGTAATTCATGAGTTCCGAGCAAAAGAAACCGCAAAAAGTCATTCCTATCAAAGCGGAAAGCCAGGAAAAATCTGTCTCGTTTTACGAAGCGCATAAGAAAATCTATCCGCGCTCCATCAGCGGGACCTTCATGCGCTGGCGCTGGCTGATGGTGTGGGCCACGCAGTTGCTGTTCTACGGCCTGCCCTGGCTGGATTGGGGGCAGCGCCAGATGGTGCTGTTCGATCTGGGCGCGCGGCGCTTTTACCTGTTCGGCTATGTGCTGTACCCGCAGGACTTCATTTACCTCACGGGGCTGCTGATCATCAGCGCGCTGGCCCTGTTCCTGTTCACGGCCGTGGCCGGGCGCCTGTGGTGCGGCTTCACCTGCCCGCAGACGGTGTACACGGAAATTTTCATGTGGATCGAGCACAAGGTCGAAGGCGATCGCAGTGCGCGCATCCGTCTGGACCAGGCCGGCTGGACCTGGGAGAAGGTCTGGAAAAAATCGCTCAAGCAGTTGCTGTGGGTGGTGTTTGCCTTGTGGACGGGCTTCACCTTCGTGGGCTACTTTGTACCCATCCGCGAGCTGGGCAGCGAACTGCTGGCCTTGCAAGGTGGCTGGCAGATCTTCTGGGTGCTGTTCTACGGTTTTGCCACCTATGGCAATGCCGGCTACATGCGCGAGCAGGTCTGCAAGTACATGTGCCCCTACGCGCGCTTCCAGAGCGCGATGTTTGACAAGGACACGCTGGTGGTCAGCTATGACACCGTGCGCGGCGAAGCACGCGGTCCGCGCAAGAAGGATGCGGATTACAAGGCCCAGGGGCTGGGCGACTGCATCGACTGCAAGCTCTGCGTCCAGGTCTGTCCGGTGGGCATCGACATCCGCAACGGCCTGCAGTACGAGTGCATCGGCTGTGGCTTGTGCATCGATGCGTGCAACAACGTGATGGACAACATGCATTACCCGCGGGGCCTGATCCGCTTGACGACGCAAAACGCCGTCACCCAGCGCTGGCAGCGCTCCCAGATCCTGCGGCGCATCGCCCGCCCCCGGGTGCTGATTTACGGGGCCGTCCTAGTCGGTCTGTCGGTGGCGATGGTGGTGAGCATGGCGCTGCGTGAGCCGTTGAAGGTGGACGTGATCCGCGACCGTGCCTCGCTGGCCCGGATCGTGGCCGGTGGCAAGCTGGAGAATGTCTATCGGCTGCAGGTCATGAACGCCACCGAGGCCACCCAGACCTACCATGTGCAGGTGCATGGGCTCAACGGGATCGAACTGGTCGAAGGGGGCGAGGTCGAAGTGCTGCCCGCCCAGACGCGCGGCGTGGCCGTGCGGGTGCAGATTCCCTACGGTGCGGCGGAGCCCGGCTCGCACCACATCGTGTTCGACATCGACGCGCGCAGCGGTGAGGGCCGGGTGTCCGAAAAATCCGTGTTCCTGGTGCCGCGTTGACCGTGGATGCGGGTCTGGCGCACGGCCCCCTCGGGCACTGTGCGCGGTGTTTGTTTATTTCTCAGAAAGTCTAGGATGTCTCAAGCTGAAATGAAGCCCGAAGTCTCGACCGCTCCCTGGTGGAAGTTCGGCCATGTGTGGCTGGTGCTGGCAGGTCCTGCCATCGTGGTGGTGGCGGGCATTGTCACCTTGGTCATTGCCACGCGTGGCGCGGATCCGGTTGTGGACCCCGACTATTACCAGAAGGGCGTGAACATCAACGAGCAATTGCGCAACCCGGACAAAAGCCATGCGCCTGCGCACGCGGTGCGCAACCACGCCGCCACCCCTGCGGACGATTTGCCCAACCTGGCACCCAAGTGATGCGGCGCGCTGACAGGCCGTTTGTGCTGTTCTCGGCAGCACGGGGGCATGACCGCGCAGAGGGGATTGGCTTAAAACATAGCTGCTGGCGCATGTAATCAGTAGGTTTCAAATAGAAAACTATTTGAAATTCAATGGAATCAAGCGCTGGCAGCTATGTTTTTTTATTCAGTGTTTGTCCCACAAGCATGGTTCAGCGGCTGTGGACACAATTTAGGTACAACCTCTTGCGAAGGAGTGCTTTTATGTGGACACGACGCTGGATGTGGATTGGCTGGCCGGCCTTTGTGGCGGCCGGCGTGATGGAGATGCTGGTCTTTGCGGCGTTTGACCCGCACGACATGCTGTGGATGGGGCAGACGGTGGAGCTGTCGCGCACGGCCATCTACACCCTGGCATTCTTTGCGTTCTGGGCGGTCTTCGCCGTGGCCGGCTGGATGACCATGGTGCTGGCCCTGCCCAGCGCAGCGGTCAATGCCCAAGCCCAGGCGCCGTCGACTGGGCTTGGCGACCCCGAGCGGCTGCAAGCCTGCTATCCCAACAACGCTTGAATGAAAAAAGCCTTCCTGTTGATGCAGGAAGGCTTTTTTCGTGGACCTGCTCTGAGGCAGCGGCAGTGGTTATTTGTTGCAGTCTTGGTGGCTGTTAACCAGGCGTTGCAGCGCGGCGGTATCAAGAATGCGCACGTGGCGTTGTTTGACCTCCACCATACCTTCTTCGACGAACTTCGAGAAAGTGCGGCTGACCGTCTCCAGCTTCAGGCCCAGGTAGCTGCCGATCTCTTCGCGCGTCATGCGCAGCACCAGTTCCGACGACGAGAAGCCGCGTGCGTGCAGACGCTGCACCAGATTCAGGATGAAGGCCGCCAGGCGTTCCTCAGCGCGCATGCTGCCCAGCAGCAGCATCACGCCGTGCTCGCGCACGATCTCGCGGCTCATGACCTTGTGCACGTGGGTCTGCAGGGCCGTCACTTCGCGCGACACCTCCTCCAGCCCGTCAAACGGCATCACGCACACTTCGGCATCTTCCAGGGCCACTGCATCGCAGGTGTGGTGGTCATGCACGATGCCATCCAGACCAATGATCTCGCCGGCCATCTGAAAGCCTGTCACCTGGTCGCGACCATCTTCGGTAGCCACGCAGGTCTTGAAAAAGCCTGTGCGGATGGCATACAGCGATGTGAAGGGCTCCCCGTTGCGGAACAGCGTGCCGCCGCGCTTGACCTTGCGGCGGGTGGCCACAATTTCGTCGATGCGCTGCAACTGCTGCTCACTCAGCCCCGCGGGCATGCACAGCTCGCGCAGGTTGCAGTTGGAACAGGTTACTTTGATGGTTGGAGGGGTCATGTACTCGGACGCGGCGTGGTGCAGGCGATCTTGCGGGTCACGCGGTGCGTTAAAAGTCGGTAAAAAAAGAAGCTGTTACAACTGGGATTGCGGTGAATGATGCTTGTCAAAATTGTGGCATTGCTTGATCGCAGACCTCTTGATTCACGTCAAGGATGGTTGCGGGCCATTGGTGCACAGTCTAACAATCAAGGAAAAAAGATTCATGACTGTCGTCACACCCGAACTCCTGCGTCGTTACGACGTACCTGGTCCACGCTATACCTCTTACCCCACAGCAGACAGGTTTGTGGAAGCGTTTGGTGATAGCGACTATATCTTGGCTCTGAAGCAACGCAAAGTCGCTGCGGCTGCCAAGCAGCCGATGTCGCTGTATGTGCACATCCCGTTTTGCGAATCGCTGTGCTATTACTGCGCGTGCAACAAGATCGTGACCAAGCACCATGAGCGTGCGGCCACGTACATGCGCTATCTGGAGCGCGAGGTCGATCTGCACCTGCAGCACTGCGGGCGGGGGCAGGTGGTCAGCCAGTTCCATGTCGGCGGAGGAACGCCCACGTTCCTGTCCGATGACGAGTTGCGTGAGCTGTGGCAGATGCTGCGCGAGCGTTTCGCCTTTGATCCTGCTGGCGAGTATTCCATCGAGGTGGACCCGCGCACGGTGACGCGCGAGCGCCTGGCTGTGCTCAAGGAAGTTGGCTTCAACCGCCTGAGTTTCGGCGTGCAGGACTTCGATCCCGATGTGCAAAAGGCCGTGCACCGCGAGCAGCCCGCCGAGCAGGTGTTTGATCTGGTGGCCGCTGCGCGCGAACTGGGATTCCAGTCCATCAATGTGGACCTGATTTATGGCCTGCCCAAGCAGAATGCGCAATCGTTTGCGCGCACGCTGCAACAGGTGGCGCAACTGCGCCCGGACCGTATTGCCTTGTATGCCTACGCCCACTTGCCCGAGCGTTTCAAGGCCCAGCGCCGCATCCTGCAGCAGGACTTGCCGCCTGCGGCAGACAAAGTGAACATGCTGTCGGCGGCCATCGCGAGTTTCATCGACGCGGGCTACGTGTATGTGGGCATGGACCACTTTGCCTTGCCCGAGGATGCGCTGGCAGTGGCCAAGCGCCAGGGGCGCTTGCATCGCAACTTCCAGGGTTACAGCACCCAGCCGGATTGCGATCTGATTGCGCTGGGGGTTTCGGCGATCGGCCGCGTGGGGGCCACCTACAGCCAGAACGCCAAGACGCTGGAAGAGTATTACGACCTGCTGGACCAGGGGCGCCTGCCCGTGGTGCGCGGTCTGGCGCTGACGCGCGATGACTTGATCCGCCGTGCTGTGATCATGACCATCATGTGCCAGGGCGAGGTGCTCTTCGAGTCGATCAACAACGCATGGCTGATCGACTTCCCGCAGTATTTCGCGGCGGAAATCGCTGCACTCGAAAGCCAGCAGGAAGAAGGCCTAGTGGAAATCCAGGACGACTGCATCAAGGTGACCGAGAAGGGCTGGTTCTTCGTGCGCGGCGTCGCCCTGGTGTTTGACCGTTATTTGCAGGCAGATCGCAACCGGGCCAGGTTTTCGCGGATCATCTGATCCCTATGGCGCTTTCTCTGCTTTGGACGGCATTTTTCATGGGGCTCGTGGGTGGGCCCCATTGTCTTGCCATGTGTGCCGCACCCTGCCATGCCGTCATCCAGGGGCAGGCCCATGCCGTGCGCCTGCATGCCGGCGCCGCTGCAACAGCGCCCCGCGGCGTGCCTGGCTGGGCGGCCCTGCAATTCCACAGTGGGCGCTTGCTGGGCTACGGCATGCTGGGAGCGGTGGCTGCCCTGGCGATGGAGCAGGTGGCCTGGTTTTCTGACCGTACCTCCTTGCTGCACCCGGTGTGGGTGCTGATGCATCTGCTGATTCTGGCCTGGGGCTTGCTCATGGTGTTCCAGGGGCAGCAGCCGGCATGGCTGGAGCGCGCAGGTCGCGCGGCCTGGGCCAAGGTCCAACCGGTGCTGGCGTTGCCCGGCGGGGGGCTGCTGGCGGGCATCGGGTGGGCGCTGATGCCATGCGGCCTGCTTTACTCTGCCGTGCTGGTAGCCGCCCTGAGTGGAGGTGCTGTAGCAGGGGCTGGCAGCATGGTGGCGTTTGCCGTGGGGGGCGGGCTGTGGCTGTGGTCGGCACCGTACGCGTGGCGCTGGCTCAGCGGGCGGGTGCGCCGCTGGCGGGCAGAGTGGGGTACACGCGTGGCCGGTCTGATGCTGGTGGCGGTGTCGCTGTGGGCGCTCTGGATGGATTTGATCTTTACCCCTGCCATGTGGTGCCGCTAGGTGGCATACGGCGCCTCCGGCGCCGTGTTGCGACTGCTGTGGGGGCACTGTACCTGTGGACTCAAACCTGCTCGGGCGCCAATTCAATCTGCCTGGCAAAGCATGCGGTTGGTTTTTTGGGGGGAGGTGCCTGCGTCAAGGCGGTGAAGGTGTCTGCAAAGCCGCCGGGCCGTCAACCTGAACCGGGGGTTCAGGTGGGCGAGAGCAACCTAGCATTGGGTTCATCTGACGCGAGACGATCACGCTTGCTAGGCAATGTATCAAGCCCGTGCTCACAGAGCATTGGTTCAAGGCAATATAAAGCCCGGAGGATTGCAGACGGTTGTGATTTTACAGGGCTTGTGAACCGGCGGGTGGCAATTCCACGCGAATGTCATTGTCTAAATCGGCAGCGCTTGCGGTGGTGTCCAAGGTCGCTGCAACCGGCAGGCTGTCCGGGATGGTTTGAAAGGCGATTTCAGCCTGTGCAACCTGCGGCGCTGCGGCCATGGCCTGGACTTGCAGTTGTGCGGGGTAGGACGGTGCGTCAGGTTCGGCCTCGGGTGCCGGCGCCAGGGCCGTGTCCAGCCGGTGCAGCAGCTGCGCGGCCAGGTGGGCGTCGTGTTCGGCCTGGGCCTGCAGCGCGAGTAGCAAAGGATCGGGTTCGGCGATGTCGGGCAATCCGGCATCCCCCAGTTCTTGCACATCGGCCAGCTGTTGCTGCAGGGCCTGCAACTGTTTGCGCAATTCCAGGTTTTCGTAGGCCAGGTTCACGGCCAGCAGCACCCCCACGCGTTCGCGCGAGCGCAGCTTGCTGGTGTTGCGCATGTGCTGGAACTGCTGGTCGACGCGTTCCACGGCTTCCAGCAACTGGTTTTCCTGGCCGTCTGGGCAGGTGAGCAGGTAGTCCTGGTGCAGGATCTGGATTTCGATCTGGCTCATGGCGCTTCTTGATTCGCAGGCAGGCGTTCGATCAACGCATCCACCCGGGCGCGTGCCGCCTTCAGGCGTGAGCGCAGCGAGTCGCGCTCTTGCTGCAGCGCATGTACCTCTGCGCTCAGCAGGCGGTTGGCATGTTGCAGCGCTTCGTACTTCTCCAGCAGAAGCTCGATGCGCTCGGCCACGGGGTCAAGAATGGATGGTGTCGTCATGGATGGCCTCAATTGTAGGACGCCCCCTTGGCCGTGGATGGCAAATTCACCGCAAGTGCAGCGGTCTGGGGCTTCCTGCTTGTATCAAGCTGTCAATTGTCCGGGGCAGGCGGTTCTGCGCGTGTCCGACAGATGCCTGTGTGGCCCCGGTGGCCAGGGACAGTCAGACGGCGACAGGCAGTTGTTCTTCGACTTCCTGGGCCGATTGCGGGCGGGTGACGCGGCCGATTTCCTGACCGTGGCGCAGCACGACCAGGGTGGGCCAGAGCTTGACCTTGAAGTGGCGGCCCAGCTTGCGGCCCTGGCCATCTTCGATCTTGATGTGTGTGATGTCGCGGCGTTCGTGCAGCGCCTCGCGCAAAAACGGCTGGGCGGCCTGGCAGTGCGGGCACCAGTCGACACCAAACTCCACAGCGACGGTGCCCGGCAGGTCGGCCAGGTCCTCGGGCGCTGGGGCGGGATCGGTGAAGGCGGTGGCAAAAGGCATGCGGGACTCCTAGGGTGGTGGGGCAGCAAAGCGCACATCGTCGCTGCAAGCGGCGGGTGCCGTCAAACCCTGGGCGCTTGTCCTTGTCACCTGGGTGCGCATTCGCCTGGAGGTGGTGCGATGGCGGGATCGCAGCGGCCCGCCGCTTGGCATACGGCGGTCAGGCGGCATCGGTTTGCGGAGGGCGCTGGGCTGTGCGCCAGTGCGGAGGGCGCACAGCCGGTCTGTTTCGTGGTCAGTGCAGTTTTGAGAGCTGTTGGCGCTTACTGCATCTACGTTGCAGGCTGATTTGATGCATGAGAGAGCGGGGCCGGAGTCGAGGCCTGGCAGACGTGCGAAGCCGTGCGAGCTAGGCCGGCAGTCAAGCCTGCATGAAGTTGGGAGCCATGTGCGGCCTGCTTGGTGTCGGCCCTGCCTGGCCACGGTCAGTGCTCAGTGCTCACTCAGTGCATTGGGGCCGTAAGCAAGGCGGCATGGTCCTGGTGGCAGGGGCGGATGAGCAAAGGTGCGCAGGGCGGCAGTAATCGCCCGCGCAGGGGTGCCAGGGCTTAGACCGAGTCTTCCAGCAGGCGCAGTTCCTGCAGGGTGTTGGCATTGGCGAAGGCATGCACGTCGTCGCCCGCCGCATCGAAGCGGCACAGGGCCTGGGCATGCTGTGCGGTCCAGGCGTCGATCTTGCGGCCCCCCTGCTGCACAAAGTCCTGCAGGCTGGGTAGCAGGCTGCGGTGCAGCAGGGCGAACACGGGCTGGGGGCGCAGCTGCAGCGTCCCGTCACGCCCGGCTTCGGGGCCTGCGGCCAGCACGATCTGGGCGTGCTCGCGCAGGGCGGTGGCGGCCATGCGCGCCGCCAGATCGCGCGGAAAGCGCGGGCTGTCGCAGGGCACGGTCAGCATCCAGGGGGTGGTGCAGTGCGTCAGGCCGGTCAGAAAACCGGCCAGGGGTCCGGCGTAGTCGGGCAGCACATCGGAGTGCACCGGCACATGGAAGCCCTGGTAGACCTCCAGGTGGCGGTTGGCATTGAGCATGCACGCGCCCACCTGGGGTTGCAGGCGCTGCAGGGCGTGCAGGGCCAGGGGCTGGCCGAGAAAGGCTTGCAGGCCCTTGTCCACGCCGCCCATGCGGCTGCCGCGGCCACCGGCCAGCACCATGCCGGTGATGTCCGCGGCAGGCAGTAGGGCGCTTGGGGCTTGAGGAGGGCAGGAGTCCATGGGCGTTTGCCGATCAGCCACCGATGTAGCTCATTTCCACCCGCTTGCGGCCGGCGGCGGTGTCGGGCGGCAGGTTGGCGCGCAGTTCCGAATAGCGGTCATCACGCTGGCCCCAGATGTGGGCGATCGCATTGCTGATGGTGGCATCGTCGGAGGCGTTGCGCAGCAGCTCGCGCAGGTCCCAGCCCTGGTTGGCGAACAGGCACAGGTACAGGCGGCCTTCGGTGGACAGGCGGGCGCGGTTGCAGTCGCCGCAAAAGGCCTGGGTCACGCTGCTGATGACACCGATCTCGCCCAGGCTGGGATCGTGGCGGCCATCGGCCCCGGCGTAGCCCCAGCGTTGGGCGGTCTCGCCGACGGCCGTGGGCTCCAGCGGCACCAGGGGCATGTCGGCATCGATCAGCCGCACCACGTCGGCCGAGGGCAGCACGTCGTCCATGCACCAGCCGTTGGTGGCGCCCACGTCCATGTATTCGATGAAGCGCAGCGTCACGCCCGTGCCGCGGAAGTGGCGCGCCATGGGCAGGATCTGGTCCACATTGGTGCTGCGCTTGACCACCATGTTGACCTTGATGTGCGACAGCCCCGCCGTGCGGGCGGCCTCGATGCCATCGAGCACATCGGAGACGGGGAAGTCCACATCGTTCATGCGGCGGAACACGGCATCGTCCAGACCGTCCAGGCTGACCGTGACACGCTGCAGGCCGGCGTCCTTCAGGGACTGGGCCTTGCGGCGCAGCAGCGAGCCGTTGGTGGTGAGGGTGATGTCCAGGGCCTGGCCTTCGGGTGTGCGCAGGGCCGACAGCTGGGTGATCAGGCGCTCCAGGTCCTTGCGCAGCAGGGGTTCGCCGCCGGTCAGGCGCAGCTTGCGCACGCCGTGCTGGGTGAAGAGGCGGGCCAGCCGCGTGATCTCCTCGAAGCTCAGCAGGGCCTTGTGCGGCAGGTAGGCGTAGTCCTTGCCGAAGACTTCCTTGGGCATGCAGTACGCGCAGCGGAAGTTGCAGCGGTCGGTGACGCTGATGCGCAGGTCGCGCAGCGGCCGCGCGCGGCTATCCTGCAATTGCCCGGTGGGGACAATCGGCGCGGCGTTCAGGGGGGCCTGCAGCAGGCCATACCGTTGCTCGACCAGGGGAATCACGCGATCTACCATAGGCCAGCGATTGTGCCCGATGGTGTTCAGCCGTGCGGGGTTGTGGGGTTTGTAACAGCCGTGGCGGGGGGCAGGGCCGGGCCCTTGCCTTCGGGCAGGCGCCAGCCGGCGAATTGGGGGTAGTACTGGAGCACGGCGGGGCCGTGGAAGTCCCAGCCCGTGCAGCGTCCCAGATAGGCCGGGGGCTGGTCGGGCGTGGTGCTGAAGGCCGACACGATGCTCTGGAACGCGGCGGTCGCCATGTTGTTCAGCAGCTCGCGCAGGTGGGTGCAGCCCGCGATGCCGGCCAGGTGCGTGTCAATCGCTTTGCGCCAGCCGCGCGCCATGCTGCAGCCCACCATGCGCTGCATGCCGGCCAGGGCGCCGGGGCAGCCTTGCACCGGGTGCGCTTCCAGCGAGGCCTCGATGGCCTGCACCACCAATCGGGTGTCCACGGTGACGCGGATCCGCATGTGGTGGATGGGGTCACCGGCCTTGCGCACGCCGCTGCCATTGGGGCGCGGCAGGTCGATGGCCTTGGTGTCCAGCAGCTCGCCTTCGATGTCCCACAGGCCGTCTGCGCGCTCGAAGCTGCGGTAGTGGACCTGGCGGATGTGCTGGGGGGTGCGTGAAATCGTGGGGGTGGAAAGGGGCATAGGCTTGGTGGGGTGGGGCTAGCAGCGCGTGTCCGGCCAGGGGGGGCTTGGGCACTCCGCATCCCCCGCCGCGCTGCCACAACGTGGTGGCGATTGTCGGCAGTTGGGCGCCAGCGTGCAGTCACCCAGGCTACGCCTTGTGAGATAAAAAGGCCTGTAGCGCCCATGCAGCCTGCGCATTCAGCTATCTAATTTTCTAAGGGCAAGCCCTGTATAGACAGCGCGTGGCCCCTCCACCAGCATGCAAGGGTCTTAGCGTTGCCCGGGAGGCCGTGATGAAAACCTTGGTGGACCAGTTGGCACAGTACGCGGAGTACCACCGCGATGGGCGCAACATCCTGACGCATTTTGTGGGCGTGCCGATGATTCTGTTCGCCGTGGTGATCCTGCTGTCGCGCCCCGGCTGGGCCTGGGGGGACAGCGGCCTGGTCGTCAGCCCTGCGGTGCTGGCGGCCCTGGCCGCCTCGGTGTACTACATGCTGCTGGACACCCACTACGGCATCGCCCTGGCCGTGGTGCTGGGGGGCATGTTGTCCGTGGGCGTGTGGCTGGCCCAGCAGACCACGGTGTTGTGGCTGGGTTGGGGCGTGGGGCTGTTTGTGGTGGGCTGGGTCATCCAGTTCGTGGGCCATTACTGGGAAGGGCGCAAGCCGGCCTTCATGGACGACATCGTCGGCCTGCTGATCGGGCCGCTGTTCGTGCTGGCGGAAATGGGCTTTGCGCTGGGGCTGCGCAAGGAGGTGCAGCAGGCTATCGAGGCGCGCTCCGGCCCGGTGCGCCATGGCGCGCGTCCCGCCTCACTGTGAGCGGCGCAAGGCCGGGTGGCGCGGATATTCCAGCGCACTGCAAGAAGTCAGCAAGGGCATGCCTCTAAAATCCTCGGGTTGCCCCTCGCGGGGTTTTGTTTCACAACCTGATCAAACATCATGTCCTTCGAAAAGCTGACACCCGGCAAGAACGCCCCTGAAACCTTCAACGTGGTGATCGAGATCGCCGCCAACTCCGATCCCGTGAAGTACGAAGTGGACAAGGAAACCGGCTGCGTGTTCGTGGACCGTTTCATGGGCACCGCCATGCACTACCCCGTGAACTACGGCTATGTGCCCCAGACCCTGGCAGGTGACGGTGACCCCGTGGACGTGCTGGTGATGACCCCCTTCCCGCTGCCCTCCGGCGTGGTCGTGCCCTGCCGTGCCATCGGCATCCTGCACATGGAAGATGAAGGCGGCGTGGACGGCAAGGTGTTGGCCGTGCCCACCAAGAAGATCCTGCCTGCCTACGAGAAGATCGAAAGCCTGGCCGACGTGCACGAGCTGACCCTGAACCAGATCGCCCACTTCTTCGAACACTACAAGGACCTGGAAAAGGGCAAGTGGGTGAAGGTGCTGGGTTGGAAGGGCGTGGACGAGGCCCACAAGGAAATTGTGGACGGCATCGCCAACTACAACAAGGCCTAAAAATTTCATTTGCGAAACCTGGTTTTCGCAAATGGAATACAAAAACCTTTGTAATTGTTTGTTAATGTGCAGACCCTTGGCGGGGTCTGCATTTTTTTTGCCCTTGTTCGGCCCGCGTCCACTTGGAGACGAGATGTTTTTGGCAAATATGCGGATGGCCACCAAGCTGGGGGCCGGGTTTGCGCTGGTCACCTTGCTCACGCTGGCGCTGGGCAGCATTTCTTTGTGGCAGATGCGGCAGATGGATGCCAGCACCCGGGCCGTGGTGCAGCACGCCATGCCCAGCGTGGTCGATGTCAGCAGCCTGCGCGAGCTGTGGAGCCGCCTGCGCCGTGCGGAAGCCGGCATCCTGAATGTGAACAGCGTGGCCGAAGTGGACGGCTATGTGGCCCAGATCACGCGGGTGCAGGAAGAGATCCAGGCGCATGAGCGCAGCTATGAATCCTTGGCGCGCCAGCCGCAGGAGCAGCAGCTCTGGGAGCGCTACCAGCAACTGCGTGGCCAGTATGCCCAGACGCATGCCAGCTTTGTGCAGCAGGCACGCGACAAGGACTACAGCCAGCCTGAAGGCGATCTGCTGCTGGGCGATGCCGTGACGAACTTCTACGTGGGCACGGCAGAGCCCGCATTCGTGAACCTGCTGGATGCGCTGGGCCAGCTGTCCAGCGTCAACCGCGAGCAGGCCGACCAGACCGCCCAGGAGGCAGCGCGCAGCTACCAGTTTGCGGTGACCTGGGTGCTGCTAGGCATGGGGCTGAGCGCCGCGGTGGCCCTGGTCTGGGGATGGTGGATCACCCGCACGGTGACCGTGCCGGTGAAGCAGGCGGTGCATGCGGCCTTGCAGATTGCCGAAGGCGATCTGACCCAGGACATTCCCCGCGGCGGACGCGATGAAATGGGCGTGCTGCTGCAGGAGCTGGTGTCCATGCGCGACAAGCTGGAACGGGTGGTCAGCCATGTGCGCACCAATGCCCAGGGCGTGCTGAGCTCGAGCGAGCAGATCGCCTCGGGCAATGCCGACCTGTCCGGCCGCACCGAGGAACAGGCCAGCGCCTTGCAGCAGACGGCAGCGTCCATGGAGCAGATGTCTTCCACCGTGCGGCACAACGCGGACAGCGCGGCCCAGGCCAACCAGCTGGCCATGAACGCCTCGCAGGTCGCCGCCCGTGGCGGTGATGTCGTGGCGCGGGTGGTGGACACGATGAAAGGCATTGATGCCAGCAGCCAGAAGATTGCCGACATCATCGGCGTGATCGACGGCATCGCCTTCCAGACCAATATCCTGGCGCTGAATGCGGCGGTGGAAGCCGCCCGCGCGGGCGAGCAGGGCCGCGGCTTTGCTGTGGTCGCCGGTGAGGTGCGCGCCCTGGCGGGCCGCAGCGCCGACGCGGCCAAGGAAATCAAGTTGCTGATCACCGAAAGCGTGGATCGCGTGGGGCAGGGCAGTCATCTGGTGGCCGAGGCCGGTGCCACGATGCAGGAGGTGGTCACGGCCATCCGCCATGTCTCCGATCTGGTGGGCGAGATCAGCGCCGCCAGCAAGGAGCAAAGCCAGGGCGTGGGGCAGGTGAGTGATGCGATTGCGCAGATGGATCAGGTGACCCAGCAGAATGCCGCCCTGGTCGAGGAAAGCGCGGCCGCCGCGCTGGGCCTGCAGCACCAGGCCCAGCAGTTGGTGGATGCGGTGTCCAGCTTCAAGGTCAAGTCGGCGCAGGCCGCCGTGCTGTCGCACACCGCGGCACGGCCGGTCGCCCAGCCAGCGCAGGCCGTGCCACGGACCGATTCGGTGGCGCTTGCATCCGCTGCGCCCGCAGCACCTGGAGGCCGTACCCGGGCCGTGGCCGACGCGGCGCCTGTCCCAGCGGCCAAATCGGCCCTGGCCGTCACGGCGCGTGAGGATGACTGGGAGTCCTTCTGAGGCACATGCCGGGTGGCGTGCTGGGTAGGCCGCCATCGCCAAGCCTTCTGCCTTGGGGGATTGGCCTGTTCCTTGGTATGGCTGCGTTGGTGCGCACCGAAGCGCAGGGATGGCCTGCAATTTCCTTGCGGCCGTCGCAATCCTGTGAGGGAGTGATAATCGCTTTCTTTGCCTGCCAGGGTGTGTGACAAGGCGCACAGGCAGCAACGCTTGGTGTTTTGGCAGGCCTGCGGGCTTTAATTTTCATGACCACTTCCATCTGCATTGCTCAGCTCAATTTCACGGTCGGAGACTTGAGCGGTAACGCACAAAAAATTATCGAAGCCGCCCAGCAAGCCCATGCCCAGGGCGCTGCCTTGCTGATGACGCCGGAGCTGGCTTTGTGTGGTTATGCGGCCGAGGATCTGTTCCTGCGCCCTTCGTTCCAGCAGGCCAGCGATGCTGCGCTGCAGCAGGTCGTTGCCGCCAGCGCCGCCTGGCCAGACCTGCGCCTGCTGGTGGGCTGTACCCAGGCGGTACCGGGCACCCTGCACCGCCAGAACACAGCGGTCTGGATTGGTCAGGGCCGGGTGTTGGGGCAGTATGTCAAGCATGCGCTGCCCAACTATGGCGTGTTCGATGAGCTGCGCTATTTCACGCCGGGCCAGCAGGCCTGCGTGGTGGAGGTGGGGGGTGTCAAGGCTGGGGTGCTGATTTGTGAGGATGCCTGGGTCACCGGTCCCGCGCAGGCGGCCAAGGCTGCCGGGGCACAGATGCTGCTGGTGCTGAATGCCTCGCCCTACCACCTGGGCAAACAGTCCGAGCGCGAGGCCGTGCTGGCGCAGCGTGCCATGGAAACCGGCTTGCCCGTGGTGTATGCCCACATGGTGGGTGGACAGGACGAGCTGGTGTTCGATGGGGGCAGCTTTGCCTTGCAGGCCGATGGCACCGTGGCCATGCGGGCGCCTGCGTTCCAGCAGGTGCTGGCGCAGGTGGCAGTCCGGCCGCAGGCCGATGCCGTGCATCTGGCGGGCCAGATTACCCCCGTCCAGGACGACAACGCCGCCCTGTGGGATGCCCTGGTGCTGGCCGTGCGGGATTACGTCGGCAAGAATGGGTTTCCGGGGGCCTTGCTGGGCTTGTCGGGTGGCATCGACTCCGCCTTGGTGCTGGCGATTGCCGTGGATGCGCTGGGCAAGGATCGTGTGCGCACGGTCATGATGCCCTCGCCCTATACCGCGGACATCAGCTGGAAAGATGCGCAGGAAATGGCCGATCGCGTGGGCGTGCACCATGAGGTGATCGACATTGCGCCGCAGTTCGAAGCCTACAAGGCTGCCCTGTCCACCCAGTTTCAGGGGCGGGCCGAAGACACCACCGAAGAGAATTTGCAGGCGCGCATCCGCGGCACGCTGTTGATGGCGCTGTCCAACAAGTTTGGCGCCGTGGTGCTGACCACCGGGAACAAGAGCGAAATGGCCACGGGCTACTGCACACTGTACGGCGACATGGCCGGCGGCTTTGCCGTGATCAAGGACGTGCTGAAGACCCGGGTGTTTGCGCTGGCGCGCTGGCGCAATGCCAACGATCCCTTCGGGACCGGGCTGCACCCCATCCCCGAGCGCATCATCACCCGTCCGCCCAGTGCTGAGTTGCGTCCCGACCAGAAGGATGAGGACAGTTTGCCGCCGTACCCGGTGCTCGACGACATCGTGCGCCGTTATGTGGAAAATGACGAGCCCATCGAGACCATCCTGGCCCAGGGGCACACACCCGAAAATGTGGAGCGTGTGGTGCGTCTGATCCGCATCAATGAATACAAACGCCGGCAAGCCCCCGTGGGCCCGCGTCTGTCGCCGCGCAGTTTTGGCAAAGACTGGCGCTGCCCGATCACCAACGGCTTCAGGCGCTAGTGCCTGCTGGCTGCCCCTGTGTCTTAGTTTTGCAATTCAAATTGGAGTCCTCACCATGAAAATGATCACTGCTATCATCAAGCCTTTCAAGCTCGAAGAGGTGCGCGAAGCTCTGGCTGAGTGCGGCGTGACGGGCCTGACCGTGACGGAAGTGAAAGGCTTTGGCCGGCAGAAGGGTCACACGGAGCTGTACCGTGGCGCGGAATATGTGGTGGACTTCCTGCCCAAGGTGAAGATTGAAGTGGCCGTGGCGACGGAAGATGCGGACCGCTGTGTCGATGCGATCGTGGCGGCCGCACGGACGGGCAAGATCGGGGATGGCAAGATCTTCGTCACTGCCGTGGAAAAAGTGGTGCGCATCCGCACCGGTGACTTGGACAGCGCGGCGATCTGAGTGGCGCCGCACATGAAAAAAAGCGATCTGGAAAGATCGCTTTTTTTGTGCCCAGGCCAGATGGCCGAGCCGGGAGGTCAGATCACTGCGCGCAGGTTTTGGCTTTCGGGGGCTGTGCCGGCCGATTCGACCAGGAACTCCAGCAATTCGGCCGGGCTGTCGCTGCTGCGGATCAGGTCCATTTGCCAGGCGCCCATGAAGCCCTGGTGCACGGTGGACTCCAGGAAGGCCAGCAGGTTGGTGTAGTAACCCTCGACATTCAGCAGGCCAATGGGCTTGTCGTGGTACCCCAGCTGGCGCCATGTCCAGACTTCAAACAGCTCCTCGAAGGTGCCGATCCCGCCGGGCAGGGCCAGGAAAGCATTGCTGCGCTCGGCCATCATCGCCTTGCGCTCATGCATGGTGGTGACGATGTGCAGCTCATCGCACGCGGCGTTCGCCAGCTCCTTGTCGACCAGCGCCTGGGGAATGATGCCGACCACGCGGCCACCGGCTGCCTTGGTGGCCTCGGCCACCATGCCCATCAGGCCAGTTTTCCCACCGCCGTACACCAGTTGCCCCCCGCGCAGGCCAATCCATGTGCCGACGGCGCGTGCCGCAGCTTCATAGGCAGCAGCTTCGCCGGGGCGCGAGCCGCAGTAAACGCAGATGGAAAAAGCAGGGGGCTGGTGCATGGGAAAATCCTTGGTGGTGGCCGCCAACGTGCGCAATCCTCAGGGTTGAGGGCGGGGCGTGGTCAATGCGGCGGGCTCGGCCACCAGACGGGTGCCGGCCAGCACATCGTGCAAAAACTGGCGCTGGGGGTGAAAGCGGCTGAGCAAGGCCCACACGGCGACCCAGCCCGTGGTGAGCACGGCGACTTCGCCCCAGGGCAGGTGAAACGGCGCCAGCAATGCCAGCGGGGGCAGCAACCACAGCCAGCACAGGGCGTACCGCGCCAGCGCGCGCACGCGTGTCAGTGGGCGGCCTTGCTGGTCCACGACGCGGATGTGCCAGGTCTTCATGGCCAGGGTTTGGCCCTTGCTCCAGAACCACGCAAAGTAAATGCCGAGCACCACAAACAACAGGGCCTGCAGTGTCTTGGGCGACAGGGGGTGACCAAACAGGACGCCTGCGCTGCCCAGCACCAGCCCGCCGACGAACACGACGCCAAACAGCAGCAGGCTTTCGTACAGCCAGCAGGCCATGCGCCGGCGCAGGCTGGGCGCTTGCAGCGGGGCGATCGACAACGGGGAGGGGGCGGATGGGGGCATGCAGGCTCGATGGGCAGCTTCCGTGCTGAAGGGGATTATTGTGCCGCGGCGGGAGCTGGGGGGTGCGCAGCAGGCGGCTGCGTTGCAGTGGCCGGTTGGTGGGGGTCCGTGGCGGGGTGCAGGGGCGGAAGCACCAGCGCCGGGGCTGCTTGTGGGACGGCCACGGGTTGGCTGGCCGCTGCCGGGGCTTCGGGCTTGGCGCTTTTCTGTTCCAGGGGTGTCAGCTGCACCGCCGGGGCGGCTTGGGGGGTGAACACCGGCACGCTTTCCACCACCGAAGGTGTGGCCACGGGCTGGGTGATGACGGGGGGCAGCGGGGCCGTCTTGACCGGTTTGTCGTCCTTGACGGCCGGCGGCGCGGGGGGCGGCACCTGGGCCAGTCGGCGCTTGGATTTCTTGGCTGCTCTGGCCTTGCGGGCCTGCTCGGCCAGGTGCTGCTTTTCGGCTTCGCTCAGGGCCTGGTAGGCATCCCATTTTGACTGCAGTTCCTCTGCAGACAAGCGTTTTACGCTCTCAAAATTGATACGAGCCTGGTTGCGCTGCTGGACGCTCAGGTTGGCCCAGGTGGTCATGCGGCTGACCAGGCGATTGCGCTCGGCCTCATCCATGGTGGGATAACGGTCTGCGAGCACCAGCCAGCGGCGCTTGGCGAGGGCGCCCATGGTGTTCCAGCGATCGCGCAAGGGCATGAGCGCCTGGCGTTGCGCTTCGCTGATTTCGCGCCAGCTGGGGCCGGCTGCGCTCAGACGCAAGCGCGAGTGGGTGTCGGTGGTCAGGGAGGCGCCATCCCCTTGCTCTTCCACGGCCATGCCCGGCGGCACGGCACTGGGCACCATGGTGACTTGGTAGCTGCTCCAGATGCCCCCTGCGGCCAAGCCCAGCAACAGCACGCTCGCCAAGCCAACAGCGATCCAGGACGAGCGTGAAATTGTTGAGGGAGCAGAGGTCAGTGGCATGTAGGGCCGAGTGTAACAACTGCACACCAGCCCCAGGGGCTTGGTGCGGCAGGGAGCGGTTTCTTAGGGGGTGTCAGACACGGTGGTCTGCAAGTATTGCTGAAATCCCGGATCGGTAAATGCGGCTGGAGGCAGCTCGCTGGTGAGCAAGGCAGCATCCACTTCGGCCACATCCACGGTGGCGCGGCTGTCCTGCTCGGCGCCGATGAATGCCAGACCCGCCACCAGTGCCACCAGCGGCAGGGCCGTCAGCAGGCGTTGCAGCCACAGGGGCGTAGAGTCACCTTGGTCGCCGCGAGTTCCCAGAATGGCGGTTCCGTTCTGCGTACCCAGCAGGGTGGGAGCCGACTCCGTATGCAGGGCGCGCAGCGGCGCCGAGCTGCGTTTGCGCAGGGATACGGCTTGGACGCGGGCTGCACGCAGGCGCTCGGTGACCACATACGGCAGGTTGGCATCTGCAGAAGACAGGTGCGCAGCCAGCTTGCGGGCGAAGGTGTCGGCCGCAAGTTCATCATGGTGCGAAGGTGTGGTCATAACTCGATTCCTTTGGCTTTGAGCGCTTTGCTCAGCGATTGGATGGCGCGAAAACAGTGGGTTTTCACGCTGCCCTCTGAGCAGCCCATGGCGGCGGCGGTTTCCGCCACGTCCATGTCTTCCCAGTAACGCAGCAAAAACGCTTCCCGTTGACGCGCAGGCAAAGCTTGAATTTCATTTTCAATACTTTGTAACAATTGCGCGCGCTGGGTGAGGGCTTCGGCGCTCTGGCTGGCTTCTTGCTGCTCGTCGGAGGCATAGGTCTGCATCCAATCAAACCGTTCGTCGTCCGGATCATCTCCATGCGCGAGGTCTTCCATATTGGTAAACAACGCGTTGCGGGTTTTCTGTCGCCGGAACCAGTCCAGGGTGCAGTTGGACAGGATGCGGTGGAACAGCATGGGCAGTTCCTGGGCGGGTTTGTCGCCGTAATGCTGCGCCAGTTTCAGCATGCTGTCTTGCACGATGTCCAAGGCGGCCTCCTCGTCGCGGACGTGGTAAACCGAGCGTTTGAACGCTCGTTTCTCCACGCCTTTCAGGAAGTCAGATAGCTCTTGTTCGGTGGCCAAGACAGAAGTGCCCGGTAAGTCGATAACGCACAAAATCCATGCAGCTGTAACTGGATGCATCTTGCGGCAAAGACCCTGATTATCGCATCGCGTTGGCAAACTGCCGAAAAGCGTTCGCCAAACCGTATGTTGCAGTGCCATAATGGCTGCTTGCAATTCAACAAGGCAAACGGGTCAAGGTCCGGCGTACACCCTCACGCCCATGTCCTTTGGCCTTAAGTCCTGAACCTGTCCCACAAGGACGCTGGCGAGGGGCACCCAAGGTTTTTCGTTAGAGAAATTCACAAAGGTGGATCATGGAAATCTCCAAAGCAGAGCACGCCAACGCGGCGGCGGCCTCTTCGCAAGCTGGTACCCAGGAACTGATGGGTGCCGAAATCCTCGTCAAGTCACTGCAAGCTGAAGGTGTGAAGCACCTGTGGGGCTACCCAGGTGGCGCGGTGCTCTATATCTACGATGCGCTGTACAAGCAAGACAGCATCGAACATGTGCTGGTACGCCATGAGCAGGCGGCCGTGCACGCTGCCGACGGCTTTGCCCGTGCCACTGGTGAAGTGGGTGTGGCACTGGTCACGTCCGGCCCTGGCCTGACCAACGCCGTGACTGGCATTGCCACGGCCTATACCGATTCGATTCCGCTGGTGGTCATCAGCGGGCAGACTTCGGTGGCCGCCATCGGCACCGACGCCTTCCAGGAATGTGACACCGTGGGCATCACCCGCCCCATCGTCAAGCACAACTTCCTGGTCAAGGATGTGCGCGACCTGGCGATCACCATGAAAAAGGCTTTTCATGTGGCGCGCACCGGCCGACCCGGCCCGGTGGTGGTCGATATTCCCAAGGACGTGTCCTTCAAGAAGGCGGCGTACAGCGGCTATCCACAAAGCGTGGAAATGCGTTCGTACAACCCGGCCAAGAAGGGCCACTCCGGCCAGATCCGCAAGGCCCTGCAGCTGCTGCTGAGCGCCAAGCGTCCCTATATCTATACCGGCGGTGGCGTGCTGCTGGGCAATGCCTGCCCTGAACTGCGCACCCTGGTGGACATGCTGGGCTATCCCGTCACGCACACGCTGATGGGCCTGGGTGCCTACCCGGCCAGCGATCGCAAGTACCTGGGCATGCTGGGCATGCACGGCACGATCGAAGCCAACAACGCCATGCAGAACTGCGATGTGCTGCTGGCTGTGGGCGCGCGTTTTGATGACCGTGTGGTGGGCAACCCCAAGCACTTCATGTCGGTGGAGCGCAAGATCATCCACATCGACATCGATCCTTCCTCCATCTCCAAGCGCGTGAAGGTGGATGTGCCCATCGTGGGCGATGTGAAAGAGGTGCTGACCGAGCTGATCGCCATGGTGCGTGAAACCACGACCAAGCCCGACGACGGGGCCCTGGCCCAGTGGTGGACGCAGATCGAAGCCTGGCGCAGCCGCGACTGCCTGCAGTTCGACCGCGACAACAAGGACGTCATCAAGCCCCAGTACGTGGTGGACACCTTGTTCAACATGACCCAGGGCGAAGACGTCTACATCACCTCCGATGTGGGCCAGCACCAGATGTGGGCCGCGCAGTACTACCGCTTTGACGAGCCCCGCCGCTGGATCAACTCCGGTGGGCTGGGCACCATGGGCGTGGGCCTGCCCTATGCCATGGGCATCAAGCTGGCCAAGCCACAGGCGGAAGTCTTTTGCATCACGGGCGAAGGCTCGATCCAGATGAACATCCAGGAGCTGGCCACCTGCCGCCAGTACAACACCCCGGTGATCATCTGTGCGCTGAACAACCGCTACCTGGGCATGGTGCGGCAGTGGCAGGAGATCGAATACTCGGGCCGCTATTCCAGCAGCTACATGGATTCGCTGCCCGACTTCGTGAAGCTGGCCGAAGCCTACGGCCACGCCGGTATCTTGATCGAGGACCCTTCCCAGGTCGAAGCGGCCTTGAAGGAAGCGCGCCGGATTGCCCGCGAAGAGAACAAGTGCGTGTTCCTGGACTTCCGCACCGACCCCACGGAGAACGTGTTCCCCATGGTGCAGGCGGGCAAGGGCATCACCGAAATGCTGCTGGGGCCGGACGACCTCTGAGCATGCTTGTGAAAACATAGCTGTTGGCGCATGCCAGCACTATGTTTCCAAGTGATAGGAGTCGCAACCGCAAGCATGGCTTGCGCACGGTGCTCCGAACTTTGACGAATCTATTGTCTGCCAAGCCTGCGGCTTACCGGTCGCAGGGGAGGGCAGCGAAAAGAGGAATCCTTCACCATGAAACACATCATTGCCGTGCTGCTCGAAAACGAGCCCGGAGCCCTGTCGCGTGTGGTCGGCCTGTTCTCGGCCCGCGGCTACAACATCGAGTCGCTCACCGTGGCGCCGACGGAAGACCCGTCGCTGTCGCGCATGACCATCCAGACCACCGGTTCGGACGACATCATCGAGCAGATCACCAAGCACCTGAACCGCCTGATCGAAGTTGTGAAGGTGGTCGATCTGACCGAGGGCGCCTACACCGAGCGTGAACTCATGATGGTCAAGGTGCGCGCCGTGGGCAAGGAGCGCGAGGAGATGAAGCGCATGGCCGACATCTTCCGTGGTCGCATCATCGATGTGACCGAAAAAAGCTACACCATCGAGCTGACCGGCGACCAATCCAAGAACGATGCCTTTTTGCAGGCCATCGACCGCACCGCCATCCTGGAGACCGTGCGCACCGGTGCCTCGGGCATCGGCCGCGGCGAGCGCATTTTGCGTGTCTGAGGCAGAACCCCGTCGTTTGCCGCGTACACTGATTTTTTGAATTCCCAAGTTTCAACACCCCAACAAACCACTGGAGCCAACCATGAAAGTTTTCTACGATAAAGACTGTGACCTGAGCCTGATCAAGGGCAAGACCGTGGCCATCATCGGCTACGGCAGCCAAGGCCACGCCCACGCCCAGAACCTGAATGACAGCGGCGTGAAGGTCATTGTCGGTCTGCGCAAGGGCGGCTCTTCCTGGGACAAGGTCGGCAAGGCTGGCCTGACCGTGATGGAAGTGAACGACGCGGTCAAGGCGGCCGACGTGGTCATGATCCTGCTGCCCGACGAGAACATCCCCGAGGTGTACAACAACAACGTGGCGCCCAACATCAAGCAGGGTGCCACCCTGGCGTTCGCCCACGGTTTCAACGTGCACTACAACCAGGTTGTGCCCCGCGCCGATCTGGACGTGATCATGGTCGCCCCCAAGGGCCCCGGCCATACCGTGCGCTCCGAATACCTGAAGGGAGGCGGCGTGCCTTCCCTGATCGCCATCTACCAGGACAAGTCCGGCAAGGCCCGTGACGTGGCCCTGTCCTATGCTTCCGCCAACGGCGGCGGCAAGGGCGGCATCATCGAAACCAACTTCAAGGAAGAAACCGAGACTGACCTGTTCGGCGAGCAGGCCGTGCTGTGCGGCGGTGCCGTGGAGCTGGTGAAGATGGGCTTCGAGACCCTGACCGAAGCGGGCTACGCCCCCGAAATGGCTTACTTCGAGTGCCTGCACGAGCTGAAGCTGATCGTGGACCTGATGTACGAAGGTGGTATCGCCAACATGAACTACTCCATCTCCAACAACGCGGAGTATGGCGAGTACGTGACCGGCCCCGAAGTCATCAACGAAGAATCCCGCAAGGCCATGCGCAACGCCCTGAAGCGCATCCAGAGCGGTGAATACGCCAAGATGTTCATCAGCGAAGGCCGTCTGAACTACCCCTCGATGACCGCCCGCCGTCGCCAGAACGCCGAGCACGCCATCGAGCAGGTCGGTGGCCAGCTGCGTTCCATGATGCCTTGGATCGCCAAGAACAAGCTGGTGGACCAGACCCGCAACTGATGCTGGTGCATCCCCTGCCGCAGCCTGGCTGCGGCAGCCCAAGGCCGCTGCCTGTGCAGTGGCCTTTTTCTTTGTTGGGGGCAAAGCCAACGCCGCTACACTGGCTGTCATCCAGATGGTGCAAGCCATCTGCTTAAAATACTATGGTTTTAATAGCTGCCGCGGATGCTTGCGGCAGCGCTCTGGAGGTGCATTACATGCATGACAGCAACGACGCCCAAGCGGGCGACGCCGGTGTGGTGGTTCGCAAGCGCCGCAAGGGCATTTACATCCTGCCCAACCTGTTCACGTTGGCCGCCTTGTTCGGCGGCTTCTATGCCATCGTGATGGCGATGAATGGCCGCTTCGATTTGGCAGCGATTGGCGTTTTCTGCGCCATGGTGCTGGACAGCCTGGATGGCCGCGTGGCCCGCATGACCAACACGCAAAGCGCGTTTGGCGAGCAGATGGATTCGTTGTGCGACATGGTCTCGTTTGGCGTGGCGCCAGCGCTGGTTGCCTATGAATGGGCGCTCAAGGGTCTGGGGCGCTGGGGCTGGATTGCTGCCTTCGTCTATTGCTCGTGCGCAGCGCTGCGTCTGGCACGTTTCAACGTCAACACCGGCGTGGTGGACAAGCGCTGGTTCCAGGGCTTGCCTTCGCCCGCAGCGGCGGCGTTGGTCGTGGGCTTCATGTGGGTGCTGAACGACTACGGCGTGGTGCGCGGTGAGGATGGCGTGCTGACCTGGGTGCAACTGATGTGGGTAATGTTCTTCCTGACGCTGTACTCGGGCCTGACGATGGTCACCAACGTGCCTTTCTACAGCTTCAAGGACGTGAACATGAAGCGCAGCGTGCCGTTCGCAGCGATCGTGCTGATCGTGCTGGGCATCGCTATCATCAATATCCACACGCCCACCGTGCTGTTCGCCGTGTTCGCCATCTATGGCTTCAGCGGCTATGCCGTCTACGCCTGGCGCAAGTCCAAAGGCCAGCGCACCAGCGTGATCAGCACTTCCAAGGAAGAGCCGGAAGAACGCGGTTTGCACGATTGAGCACAAATGCGAGCAACACTTTTCCAGAAACTGTGCTAGAGTTGTCCGCATGCAAAACCTGTCGCTAGCTCTACTACTAACCATGTCCAACGGGCAGATCTAGTAGCGCGCGCGTACACACACCCTACTTCCCAGGCCCGTAGCTTCCAGCGACGGGCCTTTTTTGTTTGGGGTTGCTGGAGTCCAGGCCACATTTTCTTGATCCACGAAAGAGAGCGCCCCATGTCGATGTTGCAGAACCCCGCCAGCAAATACCGTCCTTTTGTGCCAGTGCGCCTGACCGATCGCACCTGGCCCGACGCCACCATCACCAAGCCACCGGTCTGGTGCAGTGTGGACCTGCGTGATGGCAACCAGGCCCTGATTGAGCCCATGGACATCGAGCGCAAGATTCGCATGTTCGAACAGCTGGTGAAGATCGGCTTCAAGGAGATCGAAGTCGGTTTCCCCTCGGCGTCGCAGATCGAATTCGACTTCATGCGCAAGCTGATCGAGGAAAAGCGCATTCCCGATGATGTGACCGTGCAGGTGCTGACCCAGGCGCGCGAACACCTGATCCGCCGCACTTTTGAAGCCTTGGAAGGCGTGCCCCGCGCCATCGTTCACCTCTACAACGCCACGGCCCCGGTGATGCGCCGCGTGGTGCTGGGCATGAGCGAGGACGAGATCGTCGAACTGGCCCGCAGCAATGCCCAACTGTTCAAGGACATTGCGGCCGACCACCCCCACACCGACTGGACCTTTGAATACTCGCCCGAGATGTACTCGGACACCGAGGTGGAGTTCTCCAAGCGCGTGATCGATGCCGTGACCGATGTCTGGCAGCCCACGCCGCAGAAGAAGTGCATCATCAACCTGCCCACCACGGTGGAGCACTCCAGCCCCAACATCTTTGCTGACATGGTGGAGTGGACCCACCGCCATGTGAACCGCCGCGACTCCATCGTGCTGTCGGTACACCCGCACAATGACCGTGGCACGGGCACGGCCACCGCGGAAATGGCCTTGCTGGCCGGCGCCGACCGCTTGGAAGGCTGCCTGTTCGGCAATGGCGAGCGCACCGGCAACCTGGATGTGGTGAACGTGGCCTTGAACATGTACATCCAGGGCATCAACCCGGGCCTGGATTTCTCGGACATCGACGGCATCCGTGCCACGGTGGAGTACTGCAACCAGTTGCCTGTCCACCCCCGCCACCCCTATGTGGGCGAACTGGTCTACACCTCGTTCTCGGGTTCGCACCAGGACGCGATCAAGAAGGCCTTCAGTGCGCGCCAGGAAGGCGACATCTGGGACATGCCTTATCTGCCGATCGACCCCAAGGACTTGGGCCGCAGCTACGAAGCCGTGATCCGCGTCAACAGCCAGTCCGGCAAGGGCGGCATTTCCTACCTGCTCGAAGCCGAATTCGGTTTGCAGTTGCCCCGCCGCCTGCAGATCGAATTCAGCCAGGTGGTGCAGCGTGAAATGGATGCCTTGGGCACCGAGTTCACCGCCAACCACCTGTGGCAGATCTTCCGCAAGGAATTCGGTATGGACGTGGCACAGGCGCCCCAATACCGCTTGGCGGAAGAAAACGGCGAGGTCACGCTCAATGCCAAGCTGCACTGGGACGGCCAGGAGCGCGTGCTCGAAGGCAAGGGCACCGGCCCGATCGATGCCTTCGTGCAGGCCCTGTCGCAGTCGCTGGACCGCAGCGTGCGCGTGATGAACTACAGCGAGCATGCCGTGGGCGAGGGCGCCAACGCCCAGGCCGTGGCCTATGTGGAAGTGCGTGTGGACGACAGCCACACGGTGTTCGGTGTGGGCATGGATGCGAACATCGTGTCGGCGTCGATCCGTGCGATTTTGTCCGGTGTGCGGCGCGCTCCGGCGGTGCAGACGGCAGCAGCCTGATGCAGCGCTCTGGCGGGCTTGCGCGGTGCGCGCAAGTGCCGCCGGGCTGCTGACTTTCCGGATGGTGAAATCTGTCGCGTGACAGGCGGTATCGCAGGTGCCAGCTGCGATGCCGTCTGTATTGTTTGCTCTCAAATAAATGCGATTGAGTGCTAACTCCTTGCTACAAACGGTAGCGGCCGTCCTATAATTTCCCTAATTTCTGTCCAAAAAGTCGTGCAATTCGCGTGAGTGCACGACTTTTTTGGTGGTTACCGGCACTTCTACCGTCGTCTGTTGTTTGGAGCACTTGCATGCACCACCGATCCTCTGTTGCGTATGCGCGCATCGCCAAAGCCCTGGCATTCCTGACACTCAGTTGCGCATTGGCCACCCCGGCCGCCTACGCATCCAAGACGGCGCCTGCCAAAAAGACGGCCACTGCGTCCAAGCAGCAAAAAGCGCCCGTGGTGCGCAAGGCCGTGGCCCAGAAGTCTCCCGCCAGCTCCAGCCGCAAGGTGGCGGTGGCGCGTCCGGCCAAGGCCCAGCAGACCAAGGTCGCGGCCAAGCCCGCTGCACGTCGCACGGTCGCCGCGGCGGCGGCCGGTGCCGCTGCGGCCGCCGCCGTGGTGGCGCGTCCTTCGTTTGGCCAGTTGGCCGGCTTGCACCAAGTGTCCGATCCGCTGGACCTGAAATCCAGTGTGGCCCTGGTCATGGACCAGGAAACCAGCGAGGTCCTGCTGCGCAAGAACGACCACGCCGTGCTGCCGATCGCATCGATCACCAAGCTGATGACCGGCCTGCTGGTGGCCGAGGCCAAACTGCCGATGGATGAAATGATCACCATCACGCAGGAAGACGTGGACACTGAAAAGAACAGCAGCTCGCGCCTGCGCGTGGGCACCACGCTGACCCGTGGCGAGATGCTGCACCTGGCGCTGATGTCCAGCGAGAACCGCGCTGCGCATGCGCTGGGCCGTACCTACCCCGGTGGCCTGCAGCACTTTGTGCAGCTGATGAACATGAAGGCCAAGCTGCTGGGCATGTCGGAAACCCAGTTTGTCGAGCCCACCGGCCTGTCCAGCCGCAACCAGTCCAGCGCCCACGATCTGGCGACCCTGGTGAACGTGGCGCATTCCAACGCGCTGGTGCGCGAATTCTCGACCTCGCCCAGCTACGAAGTGGCCGTGGGCAACCGCACCCTGCAGTTCAACAACACCAACCGCCTGGTCAAGAGCGACCACTGGGAGATCGGCTTGCAAAAGACTGGCTACATCTCCGAAGCCGGTCGTTGCCTGGTGATGCAGGCCGAGGTGGCGGGCCGCAAGATCATCATGGTGTTCCTGGATTCGGTGGGCAAGTACAGCCGACTGGGCGACGCCGAGCGTGTGCGCAGCTGGGTGGAGGCCGGTGGCCACAGCCTGCTGGCCGCCAGCAAGTAAGTCTTCCGACGCTTCCAGAACTCATCTAAAAAGAGAGCTGCTGGCGCTTGTTGTGTGTAGGTTCAGGATAAAAAACGCCCTGAAACCCAATCACAGCGAGCGCTGACAGCTCTCTTTTTTTGTGGGCTGCGGCGTTCAGCAGCGCAGCAGCAGCTTGCCGAAGGGTGGTTGCTGCTCGAAATGGCGGTGTGCCTGGGCCGCTTCGCGCAGCGGGTAGCTGCGCTCGATCAGCGGCAGCAACTGGCGCTGGGCAATCACCGGCAGCCAGCGCTGGGCAAAGCGCTGGGTCATGGCCGCCTTCTGCACCGGGGTCAGGGATTTCATCACCGTGCCTTCGATGCGCAGCCGGCGCGTCATCAGCACATCCATGGGCAGGCTGCCCTGGGCGCCACCTTGCAGGCCCAGCTGGATCAGGCGGCCCCCGGCTTCCAGGCTGCGCAGGTTGCGTTCCAGGTAAGGAGCGCCCATGTTGCAGATCACCACATCCACGCGCCCGCCGGGGACGTCGCGGGCAATCACTTCGGCAAAGTCCTGGCTGGCGTAGTCGATGGTGATGTCGGCCCCCAGGCTGCGCAGGCGTTCGTGCTTGCCGGCGCTGCTGGTGGTGACGATGGTGCGCGCGCCAGCCATGCGCGCCATCTGCATAAGCGAGGTGCCGACGCCGCCGCCCGCGCCGTGGACCAGCACGCGGGCGCCGGGCTGCATCTCGCCCAGGTGCAGCAGCACGTGGTGGGCGGTGACCATGGCCTCGGGGATGCACGCGGCCTCCTCATCGCTCAGGCTGTCGGGCGTGTGCATGGCCATGCCGGCGTCGATGCGGGCGTATTCGGCATAGGCGCCGCCGCCGACAATGCCCATGACGCGGTCGCCGATGGCAAAGCCCTGGGCCTCGGGACCGATGGCCACCACCTCGCCGGCCATCTCCAGGCCGATCACCGCGTCGCTGTCGCCAAAGCCGGGCTGCTCGCCGTACTTGCCCTGGCGCCAGTTCATCTCGGCACGGTTCAGACCGGCCGCGCGCACGCGCACCAGCAGGTCGTTGGGGCGCAGGCTGGGCAGTGGCATCGTGGTCGGCTGCAGGACCTCGGGGCCGCCGAACCCGTGGTGGGCGGCGGCCAGCATGGTGGTGGGCAGGGTGGGCATGGCTGTCTCGTTATGGTGGTTGCAGAAAACAAAAAAGCCGTGCGATGCAGGCATCGGACGGCTTATAGGTGCTGGTGCAGAGATGGCGCGGCGTACTGGAATCGAACCAGTGACCCACAGCTTAGAAGGCTGTTGCTCTATCCAACTGAGCTAACGCCACCGCGTTTGTGTATCTGTGCCTGTAGCTTCATAAAGAGTAGCGTTTGATTGATCGAATGCGGAGCGCTCCGCATTTGTAAAACGCCATCTTCATGACTGGGCGTCATTATGCCCCGATTTGGCGCCCCGCGGCCTGCAACAGGGCATGGGGCCGGGCGCCGCAGCCTCAGCGTTGGTGGAACCTGCGCCACAGGGCCTGCAGTTCCGTGGAGTGTGCGGCATCGCGCAGAAACGGCGGCACGGACAGGGCCAGCAGCAGCAGTGCCAGCGGCACCACGCAGAAAAAGCCAATGTGCTTGAAGCCCAGGGCCCCGGTGATGCCGCCCAGCACGAACATCGCGATCAGCCCGGCCGTCATGCGCATGCGGCGCCAGTCGTGCTGCACGGCGGGCAGGGCCGGGACGGACTGCCGGCGCTGGCGGAGCCAGAACAGGGCCTTGCCCAGTTCCATGCCGAGGTCGGTGAAGTTGCCGGTCATGTGCGTGGTGCGCGTGCTGCCCCCCGAGGTCTTGGAGCCGACGGCATTTTGCAGGCCCATCATGAAAGACAGCAGCAGCACGGTCAGTGGTACGGCGAACGGGGTGTTCCAGTTCAGGGTGACGGTGCCCATCAGGCCGAAGGGAAAGAGCATCAGCGCCTCCAGCATCAGGGGCAGGGCGTAGACGCTGTACAGCTGGCGCTGGCGCCCCCAGTTGACCAGCACGGCGCACACAGCGGCACCGGTCATGAAGGCCAGGATGGCGCCCAGGGCATTGAGCAGCAGCTTGCCGTTGCCCAGGACCAGGCCATCGGCCAGTTGCGAGGCAAAGCCGGTCATGTGCGAGGTGTACATGCCGAGGATGAGGAAGCCGCCCGCATTCACGGCGCCGGCATTGAAGGCCAGCAGCAGCCCCAGTGCCATGTTGGTGGACGGCGCCCGGTGTCGGTTGGTCAGGTGGCGAAGTCTGCGCATTCCATCCCTGCAAACGTTGGTGGGGCGGCCGGGGTGGCCACCCTTGCATGTCGCCTGGAATTGTCGGTCAAATCCTACGAGGGTGCAGGCGGGGCCGCGCCGCTGCTGCGAGACGGGCGCACCGAGATGGATGGGGCAGTGTTTGCAGCATGAATCCCCTGCAGACCATGGCCTGGCAAGCGCAGCGCGCTATGCTTTCAAGATGCCCGTGAAGGGGCATGGCACACAAAACAAAGCCCGCTGCAGGGCGGGCTGAGAAAGTGGCAATCGCCGGGACGTTCAGCGACGGCGCTGCGGGGCGGGGGCGCTGCCGCTGCGTTGTTCGATGTGCCGGAATGTCAGGCGGCCCTTGTCCAGGTCGTAGGGAGACATTTCCAGGCTGACCTTGTCGCCGGCCAGCACGCGGATGCGGTGCTTGCGCATCTTGCCGCCGGAGTAGGCGATCAGTTGGTGTCCGTTGTCCAGGGTGACGCGAAAACGGGCATCGGGCAGCACTTCGTCCACCCGGCCTTGCATTTCAATCAGTTCTTCTTTGGCCAATGTGATTTCACTCCTCTGTGGTGGTGGGGGTCAGCTCAGCTGGTTGCACAGCACCATGCTGCGGCCTTCTTGCAAGGCGTAGCGGGTGGCGCTGGCGCGCGAGTCGAACTGGTCGATGAAACGGAAGACGCGGTCATAGACGCCGCGGCGGATGGAGACCGCCGCAGACACTTTGCCGCTGGCGGTGGTGTGGGTGAGCGGGGTGACCACATAGTGGCCAACACGCTCGGTGATCGAAGCATGGTGCATGGTGTCGAAGCTGGCGCAGACCCTGAGCGGGTGGCAGCCAGGCAGAAAAGAATGGTTAAAAAATATCCCTTCGGAGTCGGCGAAGGGCAACGGCCCGGGGGCGGGCGGCGGCTTGTGGGGATGGCAATGTCTTGCTGGGGCGAAGCCTTGGGTGCGGCAGCGCGGTGCGGAGGCGCTGCCCAGGAGCCACAAGCCCAGCTCCTGAAAACCATGGATTATAAAAGAAACTTGCTTTATATGCAAGTCGCATAAAATGCCGCGCCGCTTGGGTGGTGCAGGTGGAAGGCAGGTGCCTGCGGGTTTTCCGTCGGAAGAAGGAATGACTTGGGAGGGGATGCAGGCTTGGGGTTGGAAGGAAGTTTGATGGATGCTGAAAATGGATGTAGCGCTTACCCATAATCCGATGGATGCTCATGAAAAAAGAGCAATCCTGGCGTGTGCGCCCCAACCCCGGCACACCACCGCCTCCAGAGCACGGGGTACCTGATGCGGAGAATCCTCCCGTTCATGCAGGAAAACTGCTTGCCAAATGAGGCCAGCGTTAGACTTTGCGATTGCCCTTGATATTCGAGAGCCATTTTTGCAAGCCAGCCTGTATTTCTCATTGATCGTGCCTGTGTGTGGGGTGCTGCTCGGCTTGGCCTTGGTCGCCTGCTGGACAGTGCTGCGTCAGCATCGCTACCTGCTGTGGCTGGCGGCGGCTTACATCCTGCCCGCAGTGCCGCTGGCGGCGCAGACCCTGATGAGCAACGAGCATCTGGCACGCACGGCCGTGCTGCTGGGGGCGTTTTACCTGTCCGGCCTGTGGGCCATGGCCCAGGGCATGGCGCTCAAGTACGGGGGCGCGGCCCACCCCAGGCTGGCGGCGGTCGTGGGCGTGCTGGCGCTGGGGCTGCTGTATTACTTCTCGCAGGTCACCGACCAGTTGCGCATCCGCATCCTGGTGCTGAACTTGGCCATGGTGCTGCTGTTGTTGCTGGGGGTGATGGCCGTGTGCCGGCAGCGCCGGCCGGTGCATGGGCTGGAGCGCCTGCTGCGTGCCTCCTACCTGGTATTCGTGGCGTATTCGGTGCTGCGCCCGGCGATCGTGGCTGTGTTCCTCTGGGAGGGTCCGCTGCCGGAGCTGTCGAGCTCGCCCCTGTGGCTGCTGATGCTGGCGGTCAACCTGCTGCTGAGCCTGTGGTTCATCGCCGTGCTGCTGGCCGTCAGTGTGCGCGAGATGTTTGTGATCCTGAAGCACGAGCGGGACCGCGATGCGCTGACCCAACTGCTCAACCGCCGCGCCTTCTTCGAGCAGGCCCCGTCGCGCATGCGCCAGCCTGGGCCATGGCATGGGCGACGAGGTGCTGAAGCTGGTGGCACAGGTGCTGGTGCACCATGTGCGCCAGGACGATCTGGTGGTGCGCTTCGGGGGCGAGGAGTTTGTGCTGATGCTGCGCTGCACGGACCTGGAGGGCGCGGTGGCGGTGGTGCAGCGCATGCGCGAGCAGCTGGCCCTGGAGTCGCTGCGCCTGCTGCCCCAGCCGTTGACCGCCAGCTTCGGGGTGGTGATGTGCGATGCCATGGCTTCGCTGCAGACGCTGCTGCGGCATGCGGATACCCTGTTGTACGAGGCCAAGCGGGCCGGGCGCAACCGCGTGGTCAGCAGCATGGCGGCGCTGTCGCCCGCCACTGTGGCACCGGCCGTGGTGCAGGGTTGAACCATCGGGCGCTGTGGTGGCCGTCTATGAGTCCAAAGTGGCTGCAGCCCAGGTGCAGTGAGCGCTGATTGCTATCGTTGATGTAGTGTAAAAAAGCCCCGCACTGGATACCAGTACGGGGCTTTTTGTTGAGCGCCGCTGCGGGTGCGGCATGGCGGACCTTGTCGCGCGGGGGCTCAATCCTCGTCGAACACGATGTTGGGCCGTGTCACCACCCGCGCCACGTCGCCCAGACCGCCCAGCACGCCGTGGCTCATGTAGCTGTACGGGGTGTCGGGCTCCAGGGCTGCCGCCGCCAGGTAGGCCAGAGGCTGGTTCATGCTGACGTAGTAGCTGCCGGGCGTGGCCTCCATGGCCGTGCGGGCCAGCGTGACATTCGCCGTGGGCGTGCTGGTGCCGGGTGTGGCGGCCTGGTAGGTCTCTACCTGCATGGGCGAGAGTTCGCCCACGCGTTGCACGATCACGCCCAGCATGCTCAGGCGCTCGGTGGCCTGCACGGCATTCGGCGACAGCCAGTAGCCGCAGGCCTGGTGGCGCTGGCGTGGCTGCACCATGCTCATGCCGCTGGTCCAGGCCACGGGCTTTTGCACCAACTGGGCGGTCTGGGCGTCCACCAGCGTCACTTCGCGCTGTTCCTGGCGCGGCTGCGCCTGCACGGTCAGCGTGCTGCGGCAGGCCTTGGAGGCGACATCGCGCGCCACGAAGGCGCTCACCTGGCGCAGGTTGTCGGCGCGTTGGGCGGCGTTCTGCAGCACCGCCATCATCGCCTTGACCTGGCTGTGCACGCGGCGCTGGATGTGGGTGCGGCCCAGGTCGCTGCCGCGGCTCAGGGTTTCCATGCTGGCCATGTTCTTCAGGCTGGAGGCGTTGCGCAGCGTGGTGGGGGCCAGGCCGCCCATGGCAAAGCCGGCGGCGGCATCGCTGCCGGTGGCCGTGAACGCCCAGTCGGCACGCAGCCGCGCCTGGCTGAGGGCTTGCACCACGGGTTCGTGCAGCCACTCGCGCGCGGCCTTGGTCACGAACTCGTGGGCATTCGGCGTGATGCCGTACTGCAGGCCCATGTCGTTGGCGCGCACGGCAGCAAAGCGCTGCAGCGTGGGTTCGATGGCGGCGAATTCGCCGGCATCCAGCACGATGGCCGGGCGGTAGTCGCGCGCCAGCTTGGCCAAGAAGCGCGCTTCCGGTGTCTTGAGCAGCAGGTGGTCAAAACGCAGGTCCGTGCCATCGGCGGTGGTGGCGCGGCCCTGGTCAAAGCCGTCGGGGTTGGCGCGTGGCACCAGGATGATGTTGATCTTGTCCAGCAGTGGCGCCAGCAGACCGCCGGTGCCCAGCTCTTTGGCCAGGACCAGGGCGGCCTCGGTGGCGGCGGTGTCGGTGCCTTGCTGGCCGGCCACGATCATGACGCTGGGGCGCCCGCTTTCTTCCAGGGCCAGGGGCGAGATGCTGGGGCTCTGCGTGGCAATCAGCGCCAGGATGGGGGCGCCACTTTGCGCGCTGCCGCTGTTGAGCACGCCCAGCCGTGGGCCGCCACTGGTGCTGGCCTGGCTCAGCTCGCGCAGCAGCTCGGTCAGCTCGCTGTTGGTGGTCAGGCTGCGGCGTCCGTCGGACAGGCCCGGGGTGCTGTAACGCTCGGCGGGGTCGGGGAACAGCTCGGCAATCGCGGCGCTGTAGGGCAGGGCCTCCAGCATGTTGCTGGGCGCCACCGGGGTGACGCTGGTGGCTGCAGGACGGGGGCTGCCAGTATGGGTGCTGGCTGCCGGAGCCGGCGCGGCAGCTGGGGCCACTGCAGGAGGCTGCGGGCGGCTGCCGGTCGAGGGCCAGGGTGGCAGCGGCGTGCTGGAGCAGGCTGCCAGGGCGAGTGCGGTGCCTGCCAGGGCCACGCGCGCGGCGTGGGTGGCGAAGGCGGTGCCTGGGCGTTCCTGGTACGGCGCGAAGACAGGGGCGAAGGGCTTTGTCATAGTGCTGTGAACCTCAGAAATCCAAGTGGAGGTGTGTGCCCGCCGGGCTGTGGCAGCCGCCGGGGGCACAGCGTGAGGGTGAAAACCGAAGCTGGGCGCATGTTAACGCCCAGGTTTTCTGTTGCCGTGTCAGTGCAAGGCGCTTGCCGTGTGGCGGGCCGCCGTGCGCACCGGTGTGTGCAGGCGGAGCCGGGCAAGCAGTGTCCAGCGGCGCAGCGCTGGACCACTGGGCTTAGCGGTTGAAGCCACCGCCGCCGCTGCGGCGGCGATTGCCGCCACCACCCATGCCGCCGCCATTGTTGCCGCGGAAGCCACCGCCACCGGCGCGGCGTGGGCGTTCCATCATCAGGTCGATGCTGGTGCGGGTGGGGTCGGGCTGGGCCGAGCCACCGGCGCGGGGGCCGCGCGAGACAGGGTTGCCCAGCTGCGTGCCCAGGTGGGCATTGGGGCGCGGGGGTTGGTCTTCGAAGCGGCTGTTGCCGTAGTTGTCGCCGCCAGGCTGGCGGGCTGTGCGGGGTTGGCCACCGGCACTGGCGTGGCTGGCCGGGCCGCGTGGGGCTTCGGCGCCGCGTGGGTTGTCGCGCGAGGGACGCTGGCGCGAACGGTTGTAACCCTGGCCGCTGCGGCGTGGCTGGCCGTCCTGGTCCAAGGCTTCGGCACGGGGCGCGCGCTCGGCGTTGCCATCGGCACGGCCTTCGAAGTTGGTGCCGGCGTTGCGCGGGGGGCAAAGCCCTGGCGTGCCGGGCGGCGCGCGCCGCCACGGCGTGCGCCTTGCGAGGCACCGGCCTCGCCATCGGCTGGCTGGCCTTCAGCACGGGGCGCACGCGGGTTGCGCTGACCGCCACGGTCGGACTGGGCACTCTTGGTGGTGCGGATGCGCTCCATCATTTCCTGGCGGGCGGCCTTGGCGGCGGCCTGCATGACGTCGCGGCTCGGTGGCTTGCCGGCACCGCCCCAGATGGTCTGGCGACCCATGGCGATGGGTTCGGCCTTCTCACCTTCGTCAGGGCCGAAGCCTTCCAGGGGCACCACGGGGATTTCCTGCTTGGTGAAGCGTTCGATCTCCATCATGAAGCCTTCTTCGTCCATGCAGACCAGGCTCACGGCATGCCCTTCGCGGCCCGCGCGGCCGGTGCGGCCGATGCGGTGCACGTAGTCTTCGGGCACGTTCGGGATCTCGTAGTTCACGACGTGCGGCAGCTCGTCGATGTCGATGCCGCGGGCGGCGATGTCGGTGGCCACCAGGGCGCGCAGTTCACCGGTCTTGAAGCCGGCCAGCGCCTGGGTGCGGGCGCTCTGGCTCTTGTTGCCGTGCAGCGCCATGGCGGTGACGCCATTTTTGGTCAGGAATTCGGCCACGTTGTTGGCGCCGAACTTGGTGCGCGTGAACACCAGCACCTGGTTCCACTGGTTGTCGTTGATGATGTGCAGCAGCACCTGCTTCTTCTTGGCGCGGCCCACGGGGTGGATCACCTGCTTGATGCGCTGCACGGTGGTGTTGCGTGGCGTGACCTGGATGCTCTCGGGGTTCTTGAGCAGGCCGTTGGCCAGGGCGCGGATGTCGTCGCTGAAGGTGGCCGAGAACAGCAGGCTTTGCTTGTTCGAGGGCACCAGGGCCAGGATCTTCTTCACGTCGTGGATGAAGCCCATGTCCAGCATGCGGTCGGCTTCGTCCAGCACCAGCACTTCGACCTGGGACAGGTCCATGAAGCCTTGCTGCTGCAGGTCCAGCAGGCGGCCGGGGGTGGCCACCAGGATGTCCACGCCCTTGCGGATGCGGTCGATCTGGGGCTTCATGCCCACGCCCCCGAAGATCACGGTGGAGCTGATGTCCAGGTACTTGGAGTAGCCGCGGATGTTTTCTTCAATCTGCGCGGCCAGTTCGCGGGTGGGCGTCAGGATCAGGGCGCGGATGCCACCGGCGGGGTGGCTGGTGCCGCCCTGGGTCAGGCGGTGCAGGATGGGCAGCGAGAAGGCGGCCGTCTTGCCGGTTCCGGTCTGTGCGCCGGCCAGCAGGTCCTTGCCAGTCAACACGGCGGGGATGGCCTGGGCCTGGATTGGGGTTGGGTTTTCGTAGCCCTGCTCGAGCACTGCCTTGACGATGGCAGGTGCCAGGTTCAATTCTTCAAATGTCATTGTTGTCGATACGCCCATCCGGGCGCGGGGTATCAGCCTGTCGCAGCAACCGCAGCGGTTGCCCAGCCAGTCGTAGGCAGATGAGATTCACAGGAAGTGGGAGCCGGAATCGCTTGGGTTGGCGAGCCTTCGTCCCCAGCTGAATGCTGATGCCAAGGGGAAACTGGAGCCCCTGACGGTGGGTATTGTCGCATGCGGAGATAATCAGTGGTTGGGGCGCCTGTGCAATGAGCGCCAAATTTGTATTTTTTTAAAAGAATCTGCTGACAAACACATGGCTCAATACGTCTTTTCGATGAACCACCTGACCAAGACGGTGCCCCCCAAGCGCCAGATCTTGAAGGACATTTCGCTCAGTTTCTTCCCCGGCGCCAAGATCGGCGTGCTGGGTCTGAATGGCTCGGGCAAGTCTTCGCTGCTGAAGATCATGGCCGGCGTGGACAAGGAGTTCGAAGGCGAAGCCATTCCCATGCAGGGCCTGTCCATCGGCTACCTGCCGCAGGAGCCCCAGCTCAACCCCGAGCACACCGTGCGCCAGGCCGTCGAAGAAGCCATGGCCGAGGTGAACAACGCCAAGGCACGCCTGGAAGAGGTGTATGCGGCCTACGCCGAGGAAGATGCCGACTTTGACGCGCTGGCGGCCGAGCAGGGCGAGCTGGAGGCCATCATTGCCGCCGCTGGCACCGACTCCGAGCACCAACTGGAAATCGCGGCCGATGCGCTGCGCCTGCCCGCCTGGGATGCCAAGGTGGGCCTGCTGTCCGGTGGTGAAAAGCGCCGCGTGGCGCTGTGCAAGCTGCTGCTGTCCAAGCCCGACATGCTGCTGCTGGACGAACCCACCAACCACTTGGACGCCGAGTCCGTGGACTGGCTGGAGCAGTTCCTGCACCGCTTCTCCGGCACCGTGGTGGCCATCACCCACGACCGCTACTTCCTGGACAACGCCGCCGAGTGGATTCTGGAACTGGACCGTGGTCACGGCATTCCCTACAAGGGCAACTACTCCGACTGGCTGATCCAGAAGGGCAACCGCCTGGAAGCCGAGCAAAAGGGCGAGGAAGCGCGCGCCAAGGCCCTGAAGAAGGAGCTGGAGTGGGTGCGCCAGAACGCCAAGGGCCGCCAGGCCAAGTCCAAGGCGCGTATTGCACGCTTCGAGGAACTGAGCGATTACGAATACCAGCGCCGCAACGAAACCCAGGAAATCTTCATTCCTGTGGCTGAACGTCTGGGCTCCAAGGTCATCGAGTTCCACAACGTCTCCAAGGCGTTTGGCGACCGCCTGCTGATCGACAACCTGTCGATGAACATTCCGGCTGGTGCCATCGTCGGCATCATCGGTCCCAACGGCGCTGGTAAGTCGACCCTGTTCAAGCTGATCGCCGGCAAGGAACAACCCGATTCCGGCACCGTGGAAATCGGCCAGACCGTGAAGATGGCCTTCGTCGACCAGCACCGCGATGCGCTGGCCGACGAGAAGACCGTGTGGGAAGACATCTCCGGTGGTCTGGACATGATCAACGTGGGCAAGTTCACCATGGCGTCGCGCGCCTACGCGGGTCGCTTCAACTTCAACGGCCAGGACCAGCAAAAGAAGGTCGGCATGCTGTCGGGTGGTGAGCGCGGTCGTCTGCACCTAGCCAAGACCCTGATCCAGGGCGGCAACGTGCTGCTGCTGGACGAACCCTCGAACGACCTGGACGTGGAAACCCTGCGTGCGCTGGAAGACGCGCTGCTGGAGTACGCCGGTACCGTGCTGGTGATCTCGCACGATCGCTGGTTCTTGGACCGTATCGCCACGCACATCCTGGCGGCCGAAGGTGACTCGCAGTGGGTGTTCTTCGACGGCAACTACCAGGAGTACGAGGCCGACAAGAAGAAACGCCTGGGCGAAGAGGGCGCAGCCCCCAAGCGATTCCGCTACAAGGCCCTCAAGTAATTGTTGTGCTGTGCATGAAAAGGCTCCTTCGGGAGCCTTTTTGCATGGTGGCTGGCCTTGGGGGTACAGGCATCCGTGGGTGGGATGCGCACTGCATCTGCGTTGCGATCAAACACCCACGCGGCGAGGAAGCCATGGGGTCATGGGCGCCGGTGCTGCAACCTGCAACCCATCCGCTGGCGATGGGGGGCTGCCGGTGGGATGGCGGTCAGGGTGTACCCAGGCGGGTTAACCCCTCGGGAAAGTCGCCACATCGTCGGTATAAAGACACTCCTTGATATCCATCAAGCGCCACGCTGACGCCAAGTGTGGCCGCCATAACGATCACAGGAGACTTTCCCCATGCGCTTTGATTTTTCGCTTTCCCGCCGTGCGTGCGCCCAGCTGGGCATTGGTGTGCTGGCCGGTGCGGCCCTGGGCAGCAGTTGGGCCTCGGACTACCCCAGCAAGCCCGTGCGCATCGTGGTGGGCTTTTCCGCCGGGGGCACCACCGACGTGGTGGCCCGCATCATGGCCAAGGAGCTGACAGAGTCCCTGGGCCAGTCCTTCGTGGTGGAGAACCGCCCTGGCGGGGGCAGCAACATCGCCACCGAAGCCGTCAAGGCCGCAGCCCCCGATGGCTACACCCTGCTGTTCGTGGCGGTGACCAGTGCCATCAACCAGACGCTGTACCCGAACGTGAAGTTCGATCTGAACCGTGACTTCGAGGCCGTGGCCCTGGGCGCCAAGGTGCCCAACATCCTGGTGGTGCACCCCAGCGTGCCGGCCAACAACGTCAAGGAGTTCATCGCCTGGGCGCGGGCCAACAACGACAAGATCTCCTATGCCTCCTCGGGCAGCGGCACCTCCATCCACATGGCGGGCGAGATGTTCAAGGTGCGCACGGGCCTGAAAACCCAGCACATTCCGTACAAGGGCAGCGCGCCGGCGGTGACGGATTTGATCGGTGGCCAGGTGCAGTTCATGTTCGACAACATGCCCGCCTCGTGGCCGCATGTGCAGTCGGGCAAGCTCAAGGCCCTGGCGGTGACCACCAAGACCCGTTCGCCCTCGGCGCCCGATGTGCCCACGCTGGAGGAAAGCGGTGTGGCACCGTTCGATGTGACCTCGTGGTTCGGCCTGATCGCGCCCAAAGGCACACCCAAGGAGGTGGTGGACAAGCTGAACAAGGCCATGAATGCCGCGTTCGACAAACCTGAGGTGCAGCAGGCCTATGCCAAGCTGGGGGCCGTGTCGCAGAAGAACACGCCGCAGGACTTCGGCAACTTCATCCGCCAGGAGGTGCAGACCTGGGCGCCGGTGGTCAAGGCCTCGGGCGCCACGGTGGACTGAGCCGGCGCGGCGGCCCGCTGGGGCCGCCGGGTGGGCGCGTGCGGCCAGCGCGGCGCGCGTTCTTCATCAATAAGAGCATGCAGCGCGCGATGGGCAAGGGGTTCAGGTCGTTTTGATGCTGTATCCCCTGTGCATCCAGCGCTGCCTGCTCCTTTTTTATGGATCAAGCGTGGGCGCGCGCCTGCCAGTCGGCCCAGCTGGGCAAGCGCTGCTGGCCGGCCACGTCCACCGACTGCGCCAACAGGATGGCGCGCGCCGTGGCCAGGGCCACGGCCTCGGCGGCCAGGGTGAACAGCGTCATCAGCCCCAGGCTGCGCCCCGACTGGCCCGTGCCCAGGGCAAACAGGGTGTCGCCGTCGCTCATGGTGTGCACCGGGTTGATGGCGCGCGCCAGCCCGTCGTGGGCCACGGTGGCCAGGCGCTGGGCCTGGGGCTTGGTGATCTGGGCATCGGTGGCCACCACGCCGAGGGTGGTGTTGCTGCCCGCCAGGATGGCGCTGGGCGCCTCGCCGCGCAGCAGGGCATCGCGTGCGCCCAGCAACTGCTGGCCATCGGCGGTGCGGGCGCCGGCCAGCAGCTGGCCGGTGTGCGGGTGGTAGACATCGCCCAGCGCATTGCAGGCCACCAGCGCGCCCACGGTCACGCCGTCCACGGTGAAGCTGGCCGTGCCGATGCCGCCCTTCATGGCCCGCGCATGGCCAAAGATCTTGCCCACCACGGCCCCGGCGCCCGCGCCCACGCTGCCTTCGGCCGGGCGCTCATGGCTGGCGGCCTGGCAGGCCGCGTAGCCCGCGGCGGCATCGGGGCGGATGCGCATGTCGCCCAGCATCACGTCAAACAGCACGGCCGCCGGCACCAGCGGGATGCGGCCCACGCCGATGTCCAGTCCGGCGCCTTGCTCCTCCAGCCAGCGCACCGTGCCACTGGCGGCATCCAGCCCCCAGGCGCTGCCGCCGGACAGGGTGATGCCGTGCACCTGCTGCACCAGGTGGCTGGGGTCCAGCAGATCGGTCTCGCGCGTGCCGGGGGCGGCGCCGCGCACATCCACGCCCCCCACGGCCCCCTGCGGGCACAGCACCACGCTGCAGCCCGTGGGGCGGCGCGGGTCGGTGAAGTGGCCCACCTGGATGCCCTGTACCCGGGCGATGTGCCCGGCATGTGCCAAAAGCGTTGCGGTCAATGTGCACCTCGTCGTGGTCAAGTGGCTGGTTTATAGCGAATGGGAATAAATAGATGGTTTTTTAATCTTTGGGGTTTACCCTGAATGTCGGCATACTGCATGCCGATAAACGGTCTGGTCCATCCGCGTGGACACGCATTCTCGCGCAGGCCGGTCATTGCATTCCCAGGGAGTCACCACATGTTTGATCGCAATTCCTTCCAGGTAGGCGCTGCAGGCCGCCGTGCCGTGCTGACCGCCGCCGCGCTGGCCGTGGCCGGCATCCTGGCCGGCCCGGCCATGGCCCAGGACGCTGCCAAGAAGCAGCTGCGCATTGGCGCCACCGCCGGCTCTAACTACGACCTGCTGCAAGAAGGCATCGTGCCCCAGCTCAAGGCCAAGGGTTACACCGTCAAGCTGATCGAGTTCAACGACTATGTGCAGCCCAACCTGGCGCTGGACGATGGTTCGCTGGATGCCAACTTCTTCCAGCACCGCGCCTATTTCGACCAGTTCACCACCGACCGCAAGCTCAAGCTGACGGCCATCGTGCAAGGCCCCGTGGCCCCCATGGGCGTGTACTCCAAGAAGTTCAAGAGCATCAACGAGCTGAAGGCTGGCGCCCGCGTGGCCCTGCCCAATGACCCCAGCAACCTGGCGCGTGCCCTGCTGGTGCTGCAGAACGCCGGCCTCATCAAGATCAAGGACGGTGTGAACCCCGCCCGCGTGTCCGAACTGGACCTGGCCGAGAACAAGCACAAGCTCAAGTTCCTGCCCCTGGATGCGGCCCACCTGCCCCGCGCCCTGGAAGACGCGGACTTCGTGGTGGTCAACGGCAACTTCGCGATCTCCTCGGGCCTGAAGCTGACGGAAGCCGTGATCCTGGAAAAGACCCCCGACCAGTACCTGAACGTGGTGGCCGTCAAGACCGGCAACGAAACCACCCAGTGGGCCAAGGACCTGGCCGAGGCCTACCGCTCTCCTGCCTTCAAGCAGGTGGTGGACACCAAGTTCGTGGGCTACATGAAGCCTGCGTTCCTGCAGTGAGGTGGGCCCACGCGGCCGACGGAACCTGACCAAGCAGCCTGCGGGCTGCTTTTTTTGTGGCCGTCCGCCGGCATAGCCGGCCCGTGGGGCACCTTGGCGGAGGCACGGCTGGCGGGGCGCAGGGGTTGCCCCGTCCGGTGCACAGGCCCGCGCTGTAAGCGGCGCACACGGCTTTTACAAAATGTGGCGCGGTTTCGGGCCTAGGCTTGCGGCGTCAGCCACCACTGTGAAGCACCGCACCATGCCACGAATCCTTGCCACGATGGGTCTGCCCGTTCTCCTGTTGGCCCTGCCGTTCACCAGCTGGGCGGGGGATGACGACGACCACCGCCACTACCGCAAGCACGAACACCGCCACCACGCGCACAAGCAAGAGTTCTGGGATGGCCAGTGCAAGGTCAAGCGCGAGTGGAAGAAGAACGGCGAGTACAAGGAAAAGCGCAAATGCAAGGACCGCCCCGTGGTCTACCAGCAGCCCTACCCCGTGTACGTCGCGCCCTTGCCCCCCAGGGGGTGGTGATCCAGTCGCAGATCCACCTGCGCCCCTAGGGTGACCGTGGCGCGGCCGCCCGCTGCGCCGCAACGGGACGGCCGTCCTCAGGCGCGCAGCGCCGTCAGCACCTCGTCCAGCATCTTCTTGGCGTCGCCAAACAGCATGCGGTTGTTGTCCTTGTAGAACAGCGGGTTGTCCACGCCGGCATAGCCGGAGGCCATGGATCGCTTCATGACGACGGACTGCCGGGCGCGCCAGACTTCCAGCACCGGCATGCCGGCAATCGGGCTGGCCGGGTCATCCTGGGCGGCCGGGTTCACGATGTCGTTGGCGCCGATCACCATGGCCACATCGGCCTCGGGGAAGTCGTCGTTGATCTCGTCCATCTCCATCACGATGTCGTAGGGCACCTTGGCCTCGGCCAGCAGCACATTCATGTGGCCGGGCATGCGCCCGGCCACGGGGTGGATGGCGAACTGCACCTGCACGCCCTTGGCGCGCAGGGCCTTGGTGATCTCGTTGACCGTGTGCTGGGCCTGGGCCACGGCCATGCCGTAGCCGGGCACGATGATGACGCGTTTGGCTTCGCGCAGCAGGTCGGCCGTCTCCATGGCGCTGATGGCGGTGACCTCGCCCTGGGGCTGGGCGGTGGCATTGCCCGTCTTGGCCGGTGCGCCCGAGCCGAAGCCGCCGGCAATCACGCTCAGGAAGTTGCGGTTCATGGCCTGGCACATGATGTAGCTCAGGATGGCGCCCGAGGAGCCCACCAGCGCGCCGGTGACGATCAGCAGGTCGTTGCCCAGCATGAAGCCGGTGGCCGCTGCGGCCCAGCCCGAGTAGCTGTTGAGCATGGACACCACCACGGGCATGTCGGCACCGCCGATGGCCATGACCATGTGGATGCCGAACAGCAGGGCGATGGCGGTCATCACGACCAGCGGCAGCATGCCCTGGGCGATGCCCTCGGCACGCAGGAATTCGCGGCCGAACCCGATCACCAGCAGCAGTGCCGCCAGGTTGAGCCAGTGGCGCGCCGGCAGCAGCAGCGGCTTGCCGCCGATGCGGCCGTTGAGCTTGCCGAAGGCAATCAGCGAACCTGAGAAGGTCACGGCACCGATCAGGATGCCGACATAGATCTCCACCTCGTGGATCAGTTGCTCGGCACCTTGCAGCGGGGTGGAGGTGTCGACATAGCTAGCAAAGCCGACCAGGCAGGCGGCCAGGCCGACCAGGCTGTGCATCAGCGCCACCAGCTCGGGCATCTGCGTCATCTTCACGACCTTGGCCGCGTACAGGCCGATGCCGCCGCCGACGACCAGGGCGCCGACGATCCAGGCCATGCCCTCGACACTGACGCGCGGGCCGAACACGGTGGCCAGCACGGCCAGGGCCATGCCGACCATGCCGAACAGATTGCCGCGGCGCGAGGTTTCGGGGTTGGACAGGCCACCCAGGCTCAGGATGAACAAAATGGCGGCGCCCAGGTAGGCCACCGTTGCGAGACTTTGGGACATGGTGTTGCTCTCTGGTGCTCGTGCTTGTTATTTGCGGAACATGGCCAGCATGCGGCGCGTGACGGCAAAGCCGCCGAACATATTGATAGCTGTCAGCACAAGCGCAGCAAGGGCCAGCCAGCGAATTAGTTCATCCGGCCGTCCCGTGCCGGCCGTGCCCGGCGGCGCAATCTGCACCAGGGCGCCGAGGGCGATGATGCTGGAGATGGCATTGGTCACGCTCATCAGCGGCGTGTGCAGGGCCGGCGTCACGTTCCAGACCACCATGTAGCCGATGAAGCAGGCCAGCACGAACACCGTGAAGTGCCCCAGGAAGGCCGCCGGCGCATAGGCGCCGATGCCCCAGAACGCCAGGGCCACCACGGCAAACAGGAGGGCCAGCGTCTTGGCCGGCAGCGGGCCGCTGCTGCCGTGGCCGCCTTTCTTCTTGGTCTCGGCCGTCGGCGTGGCTGCGGTGGTGGCGGTCGGTGTGGGTTTGGGTGCGACCACCAGCGGGGGCGCTGGCCAGGTGATGGCGCCGTCCTTGATCACTGTGAGGCCGCGGATCGCGTCGTCCTCCATGTTGACCACGGCCACGCCGTTCTTGGCCTTGCACAGCTCCTCGGTCAGGCGCAGCAGGTTGGTGGCGTACAGCGTGGACGACTGCTTGGCCAGGCGCGAGGCCAGGTCGGTGTAGCCAATGATGGTGACGCCATAGCGCACCAGGGCTTCGTCGGCCACGGTCAGCTCGCAGTTGCCGCCTTGTTCGGCAGCCATGTCCACGATCACGCTGCCGGGCTTCATGCTGCGCACCATCTCGGCCGTGATCAGCTTGGGGGCCGGCTTGCCGGGGATCAGCGCCGTGGTGATGATGATGTCGGCATCCTGGGCCTGCTGTGCATACATCTGGCGTTGCGCGGCTTGGAAGCCCTCGCTCATCACCTTGGCGTAGCCGCCGCCGCCCGCGCCGTCTTCCTCGTAGTCGACCTTGACGAACTCGCCACCCAGCGAGGTGACCTGGTCGGCCACCTCGGCGCGCGTGTCATTGGCGCGGACGATGGCGCCCATGTTGGCGGCCGTGCCAATCGCCGACAGGCCGGCCACGCCGGCCCCGGCAATGAACACCTTGGCCGGGGGCACCTTGCCGGCTGCGGTGATCTGGCCGTTGAAGAAGCGGCCAAAGGCGTTCGCCGCCTCGATCACGGCGCGGTAGCCGGAGACGCCGGCCATGGAGGTCAGCGCATCCATCTTCTGGGCGCGCGACAGCGTGCGCGGCAGCGCATCGATGGCCAGCACCGTCACCTGCCGGGCGGCCAGCTGCTGCATCAGCTCGGGGTTCTGTGCCGGCCAGATGAAGTCGATCAGGATCTGGCCGGGGTGCATCAGCGCGACCTCGTCGGCCGTGGGCGGGCGCACCTTGAAGACGATGTCGGCGGCCTGCCAGACCGCGGCGGCATTGGGCAGCACCTCGGCCCCGGCAGCGCGGTAGGTGTCGTCGCTGAAGTTGGCGGCATCGCCGGCGCCGGTCTCGATGGCGACCGCAAAGCCCAGCTGGCGCAGTTTTTCCACCACATCGGGCACGGTGGCCACGCGCTTTTCGCGTGGGAAGGTTTCGCGGAGCACCCCGATGCGTTGCGGGGCGGGGTGGGCGGTGTCTTGCGTCAAGGCCGTCTCCTGGTGTTGTGTCATCGGTACGTGCGCCCGTCAGGGCGCAGGGCAGCAACCGGGCTGCTCTTGCGATGCACTCTACGGGTGTCGCTGCAGAAAAGATAGGCGGGCTTGCGGGGTGTCGTTGATTTGCCGCGGCGCGCGGCCCCTCCCCGGTTGGGTGTCCCGTATGCGCCATGGTGCCGCTGGGGAGTGCCTGCTGGGTGATCCAGGGAGCGACTGTTAATGCGTTCTGGGTATATGCAGCGTATTTTTTATTTGTTGGGATTTGAAGGACGCCTGCGGATACTGCAGGACATCAGCGCGCACCCCCAGGTCGCGTGATGCACAAACCCTCAGGAGGCAAGACCCATATGTTCCGTTTCAATCCCCAGCGCCGCGCTGCCGTGGCTTTCACCCTGGCACTGGCCAGCCTGGCCGCCAGCCCCGCCATGGCGCAGGACGCCAGCAAGCCCCAGCTCGTCATCGGCGGCACGGCCGGCTCCAACATCGACCAGCTGCAGTCGGGCATCGTGCCCCTGCTCAAGGCCAAGGGCTACAAGGTCAAGCTGGTGGAGTTCAACGACTACGTGCAGCCCAACCTGGCGTTGGCCGATGGTTCACTCGATGCCAACTTCTTCCAGCATGAGGTGTATTTCAACCAGTTCAAGGGTGACCGCAAGCTGGACCTGAAGGCCCTGGTGCAGGGCCCGATCGCGCCCATGGGCGTGTATTCCAAACAGCGCAAGAGCCTGGCGGAGCTGAAGGAAGGCGACCGCGTGGCCCTGCCCAACGACCCCAGCAACCTGGCGCGCGGCATCCTGCTGCTGCAGCAGGCCGGGCTGGTCAAGCTCAAGGAGGGGGTGAACCCGCTGCGCGTGTCCGAGCTGGACCTGGCTGCCAACCCCAAGAAGATCAAGCTGGTGCCGCTGGACGCCGCCCACCTGCCGCGGGCGCTGGAGGATACGCAGTTCGCCATCATCAACGGCAACTTCGCCATCTCCTCGGGCCTGAAGCTCAGCGATGCCGTGCTGCTGGAAAAGACCCCCGACCACTACCTGAACGTGGTGGCCGTCAAAACCAAGGACCAGGGCGCGCAATGGGCCAAGGACCTGGAACAGGCCTTCCGCTCGCAGGAGTTCAAGCAGGTGGTGGACAAGCAGTTTGCCGGCTATGCCAAGCCGGCCTTCCTGCAGTAACGATTTTCTTGGCGTGTGTGAAAGTACTTGGGCTGCCTTCGGGCAGCCCTTTTTTATGGCTCAGGCGCAGCGGGCCAGGACCTCGGCCTCCAGGTGCGCGAAGGCGCGCCACTCCAGGGCCTGCAGCTGCGCCACCTGGTCGCGGGGCAGATCGTGGGTCAGCGCGGCTGCGCCCAGGTCGCTGAGCACGGCCTCGCCCGTGGCCGGGTCCCACAGGATGTTGTGGGCGTACAGGTCGCCATGCAGCACGCCGTGGTCGTGCAGGCGCTGCACCGCACTGCGCACGTCGGCCAGCAGGCGCTGGGCGGTGGCGGGCGTGAAGGCCGTGTCCGGCGCATAGACATCGCGCGTGCAGCTGTCCAGGCTGGGCGGGCCGGCCAGGTTGCGCAGGCTGGTCGGCAGCAAGGGCAAGGCCATGGCCAGCCGACCGTCCGGGTGGCCGTCCACCCGGGCCAGGGGCGTGAGGAGCTGCGGGTGCTGGCCCGCGGCCAGGCCGGCCGCCAGTTCGGACTGCGGGCTGCCGTCGCTGGTGGCGGCGGCCTTGAACACCTTGAGCGCGATGGCTGTCCCGCTGTCGTTGCAGGTGGCCTGGTGGATGTGGCCGCTGGCGCCTTCGCCCAGTTGTGCACCCAGGCTGAGTTGGGGATAAGAAATGGCCGTTTGCGCAGATACAGCCAGCGCGGACAGCTCACTTTCTTGCGTCAACGGGTTGCCAGCGATCGCCACCCAGGCCAGCGCCGGCAGCTGCCACAGCGTGGCGGGCAGCGTGGTGAAGCGGTTGCCGGCGATGCGCAGCAGCTCCAGCCTTTGGCAGGCGCGCAGGTCCGGCAGGTCCGTGAGCTGGTTGCACGACAGCATCAGCTTTTGCAGGCGTAGGCGCTGGCCCAGGCTGGCGGGCAGCGCACGGAGCTGGTTGTCGGTCAGGATCAGCCAGCGCAGGCGCGGTGGCAGGCTGGCCTCGGGCACATGGGCAATCCGGCAGGCCTTGAAGCCCACCATCTCCAGCGCGGGCATCTGGCCCAGCACCGCCGGCAGTTCGGTGAAGGGGTTGTGGGAAGCAAACAGGATGCGCAGTTGGTGCAGACGTGGCAGGTCCGCGGGCAGCTGCTGCAGCTGGTTGTGGGAGAGGTCCAGCACCTCCAGCGAGTCGGCCAGCGCATACAGCGCCGGTGGAAACTCCGTCAGCGCATCGCTGAGCTGGATGTGGCGGGCGCCGGCCAACCGGCCCTCGGCCAGCTGCGCGTGAAATTGCTTGAGCGTCATCATGAGGGCCGCAGTCTAAGCGCGGCACAGCGAATAAAAATCTGAACAACCTGCCGGCCTTGGTGCAGGCCCTGGCACAGGCGGGCGGCGACGGACTGGATGGACCTGCCTGCGGCGCTCCACCGCCAACTGTCATCGGGCCGCACAGACCGACCCCTGCGCGATCCTGCTGCAGCCTGGCGCCCGTTGCCTGGTGCGTCCGGGGACCGATGCGCCGCGCATGGGGGATGTCCCTTGGCTGCCCGTGGCCGTGCTGCACCAGAGGGACTGGCGCCAACCTCTGCTGCAACTGCTGCAGGCGGAGCTGGGCCACAGCCCGCGCTTTGCCCCGCAGGATGCGGTGATCTGGGCGGATGCACAGGTGCCCGCACCGCACTGGCCGGACCGCCCTGGGGATGCGCCGCAGCGGCTGCAGTTCTGGCACCTGGGCCTGCAGGCCCATGCCTGGATGGCGATGCAGGTGTGCCAGCCCACTCCCATCAGCCGCGCTGCGCGTGTGCGAATGGCGGCTGGGCTGCCCGTTGCCCCCGGCATTGCGCGATTACTGGTTGCACCTTGGGGTGCAGGATTGGGCCGAGGGCCTGTTGGCGGCCGCGTGGGAGGGCCAGGCGCCCGGGAGGGACTGGGCCGCCATCGGCCCGGTGCAGGTGGTGTTTCCCGGCGTGATGGACATCGTGGCCATGGCCGATCCGCAGGACGCCGCCACGCTGCGCGCCGGCATCGCGGACCTGGTGGCCTTTGGGGACTACCTGGGCAATGGCAAGCTGTGGTGCTTCAGCCGGACCGACGGCGCGGTCTGGTACCTGGACCACGACAGTGCGCCGCTGCTGACCCGGGTGTTTGACGACGTGGGCGACTATCTGGATGCGCTGGCCCTGATGGCCTTGTGCACCGCCCAGGCCACGGCACAGGGGCGGGACGATGGGGACGCGCAGGCCGAGGTCTGGCTGTCGGTGCGCTGGGGCCCGGCCATGGTCCGCAAGTGGATGTACTGACGGCTGGGGCCCCTGCCTTGGTGCGGCCCGCCATGCACTCCGGCGCCTGCAGGCGCCGGATTTCCGAGCAGGCCAGGGCCAAGCCCTGGGCCATGGCCATGCGGCCCTCAGGACGCCGGCTGGATGCGGGTGATGACCAGTGCGCCGGCCTGGTCTTCCACACGGAACCGCACCGGGTCACCGGGCTTGAACTGGGCGGCCTGCTGCGCGTCCTGCAGGCCAAACACCATGGTCATGGGCGGCATGTCCAGGTGGGTGATGGCGCCGTGGCGGATGGTCAGCTTGCCGCTGCGGGTGTCGACGCGGGTGATGACGCCCTCGGTCAACGCCGGGTCGGCCGCCGCCGCTGGCGCAGGGCTGGTGGCCACCGCTGCGGGCGCATGGTGGCTGGCATGGTCCTGTGCCTGTGCCGTCGCCAGGCTCAACAGCAGACCGGCAGCGCAGCCCAGGCTGCGCAGGGTGGAGAAGGTGGACATGGCGGGACTCCTCTTCAACGGTAGCTGGTGAAGACGCGGGTGCTGACGTTGCTGCCCATCAGCGACTTGGTGACCAGCAGCACGTCGTACGGGTCCTTGCGGCCGCCGTATTCGGGGCCGTCCATGCCGGGGCTGCCGATGGGCATGCCGGGCACGGTGATGCCCAGCGCCTTGGGCTTGTCCTTGAGCAGCTTGTGCACGTCGGCGGCGGGCACATGGCCTTCGACCAGGTAGCCGCCGACCAGTGCGGTGTGGCAGGAGCCGTACTGCACGGGCAGGCCCAGCTTGGCGCGCACGGCGCTGTTGCCGCTGTCGTGCACGGTGACGGCAAAGCCGGCCTGCTCCATCAGCACGATCCAGTCCTTGCAGCAGCCGCAGTTGGGGTCCTTCCAGACTTCCATGGGGATCTTGGCGGGCGAGGCGGCCAGGGCCGGCAGGGCGGCCAGACCGGCGGCGGCGGCCAGCAGGTGCAGGGCGTGGCGGCGGGTGGTGGTTGGGGTGTGCATGGTGGGTTTCCTTTCAGGGACAACGGTGTTCAGGGGGTGACGGTGAAGCGGCCTTGCATGCCGGCCTGGTAGTGGCCGGGAATCAGGCAGGCAAAGTCAAAAGTGCCGGGGCGGTTGAAGTGCCAGACCAGGTCCTCGCGCTCGCCCGGGGCCACATGCGCCATGTACGGCTCGGCATGCGCCATGCCGGGGAACTTCAGCATCAGCGCCGCGTGTTCTTGCAGCGATGCGGCGGTGCCCAGCACCACCTCGTGCAGGATCTGGCCGCGGTTTTCCACGCGCAGGCGCAGGGTCTCGCCCTGGCGCACGCTGAAGTGGTCGGGCTCGAAGCGCATGTCGTCCGTCATCCGGAGGGTGAGGGTGCGCAGCCCGGGCCGGGCATCGCCGGCGATGCCCCAGGCTTTTTGTTCTGGCGGCACCGCGGTGGCAGGATTGGCCGGGGTGTGGGCCGCATTGCCATGGGCAAAAGTGGCTGTAGCGCATGCCAGTAAAGCGCTGGCAGCTATGTATTTCAGAGTGTGCATGATTGGCTCCGGCATCAATGGTGGGCAGGGCCGTGGCCGGCTGCCGGTTTGCGTACGCTGGGGGCGCCCGGTGCCTGGCCGGGCGGCGTGGGGCGTGGTGCCTGCGCCTCCAGCGGGGCGCCCTGCCAGGCATAGGCTTGCGTGCCCCGGGGTTGCGCGTACCAGCCGGGGTCGCCGTAGTCGTTGGCGCCCAGGCCCTTGCGCACCTTGAAGCTGGTGAACATGCCGCCCATCTCGATGTTCCCGTAGGGGCCTTTGCCCGTCATCATCGGGAAGGTGTTGTCGGGCAGGGGCATTTCCATGGCACCCATGTCGCCCATACCGCGCTCGCCCATCAGCATGTAGTCGGGCACGATCTTCTGGATCTTGCCCACCAGGCCACGGTGGTCCACGCCAATCATGGTGGGCACGTTGTGGCCCATGGCGCCCATGGTGTGGTGGCTCTTGTGGCAGTGCAGGGCCCAGTCGCCGGGCTCGTCGGCGATCAACTCGATCTGCCGCATCTGGCCCACGGCCACGTCGGTGGTCACCTCGGGCCAGCGGGCGGACTTGGGCACGGGGCCGCCGTCGGTGCCGGTGACCTCGAACTCGTGGCCGTGCAGGTGGATGGGGTGGTTGGTCATGGTCAGGTTGCCCACACGGATGCGCACCTTGTCGCCTTGCTTGGCCACCAGCGGCGTGATGGACGGAAAGGCCCGGCTGTTGAAGGTCCAGATGTTGAAATCCGTCATCTCGTTGATGCGCGGCGTCATGGCCCCGGGCTCCACGGCATAGGCGGCCAGCAGGAAGGCGTAGTCGCGCTGCACGTCGGCAATCAGCGGGTGGCGGCCTTTGGCCTGCACGTTCGGGTGGGTGATCCACAGGCCCATCATGCCCATGGCCATCTGCACCATCTCGTCCGAATGCGGGTGGTACATGAAGGTGCCGGGGCGCGCGCCGTGAACTCGTAGACAAAGGTCTTGCCCGGCGGGATGTGCGGCTGGTTCAGGCCGCCCACACCGTCCATGCCATTGGGCAGGCGCTGGCCGTGCCAGTGGATGGTGGTGGCCTCGGGCAGGCGATTGGTGACGAAGATGCGCACTTGGTCGCCCTCGACCACCTCGATGGTCGGTCCGGGCGACTGGCCGTTGTAGCCCCACATGTTGACGAAGAAGCCCGGCGCGACCTCGCGCACCACGGGCTCGGCCACGAGGTGGAACTCCTTGACGCCGGCGTTCATGCGCCAGGGCGTGGTCCAGCCGTTCAAGGTGACCACCGGGTGGTAGGGCCGGCCATTGGGCGGCGTCAGCGGCGCGGCCGTGTCGGCGTTGCTTTGCAGGACGGGTTCGGGCAGAGCCGCCATGGCGACCCGGCTGACGGAGGCTGCAGCCACTGCGGTGGCGGCGCCGGTGAAGAAATTGCGGCGGTTCATGCTCAGTGGCCTTGTGCAGGGGATTCGGACGGTGTGGCCGGGCTCGAGAGGCTGGCAGCCCCCGCGCCGGGAGAGGTGCTGTACAGCGCCAGTTGCAGGTCCACATCGGCCAGCCAGAAGTCGCGTTGGGCCTCGGTGGCGGTGGCCACGGCCTGGGTGGTGGCGCGGGCCTGGGCCAGTAGCTGCCAGGTGCTGATGAACATGCCGTTGTAGCGGTACACGGCCTCCTCCTGCATCTGCTGGGCCAAGGGCAATACCTCGGTGCGCTGCTGCTGGGCCAGGTCCCAGGCCGTGCGGTAGCGCAGCCAGCTGGTGCGCGCCTCGCTGCGCGCCTGCAGGGCCGCGTTGCGCAGCTGGGCACTGCGGTGCTGCAGCTGCGCGCGTGCGCCGGCTGTAGCCACGCCGCCCCAGTCGAACAGGGGCAGGGGCAGCTCCAGCTCCCAGCCGCGCGTGACCTCGTCGTGGCGTGTGGCGCGGTCGGTGGTGGTGTTGCGGCTGTAGCTGGCGCCGATGTCGCCAAACAGCGTGCCCACGCGGGCGAAGCCGTGGCGATCGGCCGTGGTGTCCAGCTCACGGCGCAGGGCGCGCACGTCCAGGCGCTCGCGCAGGGCGGTGGCTTCGGCATCGGCCCCGTTGTGCAGGGCCTCGGCCTTGGGCAGGGGCGGGAGGCTGTCCGGCAGGGCAAAGTCGGCCTGCGGGCCCCACAGGCCCATCAGGCGGGCCAGTTGCTCGCGCTCCAGGGTCGCGTTCAGGCGGGCGCGGGCCAACTGGCCGGCGGCGTCGTGCTGCACGCGCAGCTCCTGGGCCTGTTCCAGCTTGCTGAAGTTGCCGACCAGGGCCATGCGCCGGGCCAGCTCGCCGCCGGCTGCGGCGGCCTCGTGCATGCGTTCGGCGGCCTGCAGGCTTTGCTGCGCGGCCACGGCCGCAG